>JASLEQ010000765.1 GCA_030151135.1 Candidatus Sulfotelmatobacter sp.
GCATTGGTTATTTCTGCCTTGGACGCATCGAAGTTCCACTGGCGTCCGCCAAGTCGGGGAGTGGCTCAGCCTGGTAGAGCACCTGGTTCGGGACCAGGGGGTCGGAGGTTCAAATCCTCTCTCCCCGACCAATCTTTTCAACTACTTATTTCAGTTTCTGGCGCCTTCTCAAATTCGCACTTATGAGCGATTTTGTTGCGGCAACTGAACCGATCTCCGCTGTTCCATAAATCGTGGGATCACACGCGATCAGTGTGCGGCGGCGCCAGTGGCGGTTCGGGGCGGAGGGACGGCCTTCAAACTGTCCAAGCCAGTCAGCACAGTTTGCCATCGGGACTGCTCCCGTTTCGTTTCGATTGGCAGCGAAAGGTCGGAGTAGAAGCCAAGAATGTTACTGCGAAGTTCTGGTGATGTTAGATCGAACTTTCGGTCACTTAATTGACCCAGCAACTTTGCATAAACTTCATCCGTGAGAGAGTATTCGGCGGCCGCGGTTGGTTGGCCAGTGTCGAGATCGCAGTTAGAAAGTACAAGGTTGTCGGAACGAACTTCTTCCAGAAACACGCGGTACCGATCGACCGTAGTGTTGATGCTTTTGAAATACAGATCCTCTGTCTGCGAGGTCGGATTATTAAAAGCCAAGCCCTTAAAAGCGCCGATCTTGGGCATGTATCGCAAAACGGTGGAGAGAATCCGAGTGCCAGCACCCGGCTTAACGTAATCCTTACCCCATTGCTTTTCGTAGTCCGAGCGGGAGAGGCGGTACAAGAATTTGCGTTTAGCGAAGTTCGGGGTTTCGTGCATCAACTCCTTTTTATGGGTTTGCAGGGCGACCTGGGTCATTTCCGGGATCATGCGGCTCACGGCGAACCGGTATGAGCCTACCGCCAAATCCTCGTGGGCGAGCACATCTTTCAACTGCAATCCATATACAACGGGGAAGACCCGTTCGAGCAGAGGCTTCGAAACCTGGAACCCGATGAAGTCGTGATACTGCTGGGAAGCGTACCGATTTTTCGCAACCTGTACGGTGTCAAAGCCGAACTCGGTTTTCAAGTGAGCGGTTTTGTCCTGTGCATACCGGACGGACTTGCCATACTTTGCGCGCAGCTTGGGATATTCGATGGCGACGGCCAGATTAACGGCCGGGTGCCCAGCGATGTCCGCTGCGTAGTGGGAGAGAGATCCTAGTGCGAACGCGAATTCGTTGATGTCCTGACTTTCCAGCAAGAGTTCGCGGACAAAGTCTCCGCTGCGTACGTAATGGACTAGGTCGCTGAATTCTCTGCTGCCGAACGGGTAATAGCCGAGATCCTGGATGACTGCGCCGCCGTAGGCATAAGCATGTGCCTCTTTGAGTTGATCGTCGGTTAAGCCAGGAAACCGCGCAAGCAGTACGGGCTTGATCTCATCGGTCCAAAGCAAGTCTACGATTTCCTCGTGCGTAAGAACGGAATACGCATTTGCGTTGCTGGACATCAGGATGAGAAGAAAGACGATCATCAAACGGGAAGAGAGCAGATGCCACTTACCCACGGTGCCAGTGGTTGAATTTGGGTAAGTGTGCATGATGAGATTCGGCCGAGAACCAATTGAGCAAGAACGACGGAGAGTGAGAGCCCTGCGCCTAAGCGCGCAGCCTGATCAGGTGATGACCGTGCTCTGCTTCGCGGACTAATCTGTCGCCCGCGCGCTAGGTAGTAACGTGCACGGGTACCAACTCTGGGACACACTTAGAATTCTGGATAGACTTGACGGCATCTTCTGCCGTGAGTTTTCCCATGATCAGAGCCAGCTTGCGATTGGTTGTCATCTGGACGGGAGTTTTATCCGTTCTCTGCACAAATGCCGGAGTGAGAGTGCCGCGGCTGACTTTCACAACAAACTTAATCATTTTCATACTTCTCCTTTTTGTTCGTCCCTCTATTTGCCTGTTCGCGTCACTTTATTCCATCGGGGTTCTTGCCAGCCATCTTCCGTCAGCGGATTAAATGTCTTTGTAAGGCTCGTAAGGCGGTTCTTGCTGCGCAGGTTCCTTGCGATAGGGCTCATATGGACTCTCTTTTGGAGCAGAGTCGGTATAAGGGTGATATGGAGCTTGCGGCAGCGGCGGCTTCTTAGAGACATCGGAGTCCCGGGCTATGTCGGCGTGAGCCGTGTCGACCGCGAGAGGTCTGTTTGCATTGCTCGAGAGTCGAGTTGACATTGGCTTTTCCGTAAACGACGCGGCTATGGCACTCACTACCTGTCTGTAGCGATGATGCACCCAGGAGACCGCCGCGCGATGGTCACAATTGACCATCTTTTTGGCGCTCGACCGTGCATTGTGTAGCCATGAAAGTCAGATTGAAAGAGGCGCTGGCGGTCCGTTGCCCTACCTGCGGGGCGAAACCGGGCGAAAAATGCGAACTGAGTACTGGTCTACCCCGAACGGAACCGCATCGAGATCGACGCCTGGAAGCCTCGGAGGGATGAGTAGTACGAACCTCTTCAGGCGACCGCCGTCCGTGCGAGCGATGAAAAGAGGCGGTTGAAGGCCATGTCGATCACCAGCGAGGCGGCGGCGCTTCCTGGGCCAGCAATAAGATTTCTTAGCCCTTTGCCCATTCGGCGTTGTCCTGCGATGACTGGCGCGAGCCGGCGCTTTCCAGACTGCAGCCCTGTTGCATGTGGCGAGAGTGTGCGGACACCGTGACATAGGGAACGCCCAGGAAGTGCCGGGCAACGATCGCAGTAATCTCAAGGCCATTGAAATGCTCTAGCCTGACCTTGGCCAAGATCCGCTTCAAAGCATTCTCGATTTTCGATGCGGCGGGCGATCCGAAGAAGGTGGCCTGGACTTCTGAAGCCATGAAGAAGAAGTTCCATCCCGCAGCGTGGATCTCCCGATCGAGAGCGAAGCCATCCGGCAGCGTGACCGTGCTCCAATCCCCGAAGGATTTCTGAGCCTTAAATCCACTCAGTTGCGGCATTCCAGGCCACTCTCTTATCAGAATCGTGCCGACTTGAACGGCGGTTGACATATCCATCTCCTCCCGGTCCTGGCAGACGTTACACGGCCGCTGTTTCAGAAGTCCCGACTTACCGTGATAACCAGTGTCGCCTGTCGAGTCTTGGGATACTGTTTAGAATTGCTCACTTCGTACGCATCCCGCATAGGTCTTTATTTATGCTAGTTTGCGCAATATCCGACTATACTTGGCGGGAATGAAGCCAAGCGTGGCATCAAGGGCGAAGAGCGGATTCAACCCCGACAATTTTCTTGCGACTATTGGCGAGGGCAGGAAGATTCTGACCGTTTCCAAGAAGCAGTCGATTTTTTCGCAAGGAGATGAGGCAGACGCTGTCTTCTATGTTCAAAAAGGGAAGGTGCGGCTCACCGTCGTATCCAAGATCGGAAAGGAAGCGACCATCGCGATCGTGAACCAAGGGAATTTTTTTGGGGAAGGATCACTGGCGGGTCAGCTGTTACGAATGGGGTCTGCGGAGGCGATGACGGATTGCGAGATTCTCCGAGTGGAGAAGAAGACGATGATGGATGTTCTCCATCGAGAACCCGCGCTCTCCGAAATGTTCGTGGCGTATCTGTTGGCGCGAAACATCCGCTACGAAGAGGACTTGGTCGATCAGTTGTTCAACTCCAGTGAGAAACGACTGGCGCGTGTCCTGCTATTGCTCTCCCATTTTGGCAAGGATGGAATTCCCGAAACCGTCATACCCAAAATCAGCCAAGAGACCTTGGCTGAGATGGTTGGTACAACTCGGTCGCGCGTAAGTTTCTTCATGAACCGATTCAGGAGACTGGGCTTCATTCACTATGCTGGCGGAGCCGACGGCGCTCTGCAGGTTCACAGTTCACTGCTCAATGTTGTTCTCCACGACTAGGCGTAAGAGCTAGCATCCCGGGCGGAAAAACAAGAGAGCCTGGAGAAATCTATTTGTCAATCTCGCGCAGCTTTCTTCGCAATTACCCCAGGGCACTGAGCTGTCACTATGATCTCCACAAGTGCCCCGGCGATTAACTGAACCTCTTTGCCTTCGGAGTTGGTCAGGATATTTTCGATACGGAGTTCCTGATAAAGGTGTTCAGCGCCCTCGGCAACAATGTGCGCTCTCTCAGGTTCGCAGACTCCCGCTGGGATGACCTTCTTGACAGTCCCACGGAACGCGGCGCTTGGATTCGGAGTCATATGTGTCCTCTAGAATTGTGCGTGTAGTACTCCTTCCACTACTGCGGTTTTTCGTTCTGTTTCGGTCTTTCCTCTCTAGACTTCTCTGCCGGCTTCTCGGGCGCGGGTTGCGCATGCTGACGCTGATCCTGTGCCCTAGGTTGCGGCGGCGACGGATTACGCTCAGGTTGCGGGCGCTCGTTTGAGGGCGGAGGTATCGGCCGTTGCGGGGACTCGTTCCGGTTGGGTTCAGGACGGTTGTTCGGC
>JASLEQ010000769.1 GCA_030151135.1 Candidatus Sulfotelmatobacter sp.
CGTGTTTAGGGGAAACTCTAACGTGGGTTCGAATCCCACTCTCTCCGCCATGTTATGAAAATAAATGAGTTACGCTAGATAATTGACCCGCCCTTAAAAAACCTCTTTCGCCTTTGTAATGAGCGACGTGCAGTTTTTCAAGGCCCGGTTGCGATCCCTTAAGACAAAAACAGACTGAGCTGTTGGTCAACAACCGCCGCGTACGTATCCGGCTTGCGGGCTCAATGAGACGCCAACATCTACGCAAATCGTGGGAGCCAGCTCTCTCGTGGTCACAGTCGCGAAAGTTCGCAGCAACCGCAATGGAAGAGCTGCCGGCTGAGGCGAGAACTGAGCAGGATAGCTAACGAGGATGGCCCTGCGAGGAGGAAACAAGGCCAACAACCTAGGAATCGGAATCGCATGAGATGCGATAAACGCGAATTGACCTACGGTCCAGCCGTCAGCGTGAGCGACCATCTCAGCAGATCCATGAGAGCTGGCTGTTCTTAGGAAAACACGGCTCTTTAAGTTCCGGATTGCCCGTAATCCGCCGAGAATCCAAGGCCAAGGACGAGATCGCTTTCAACTAGCCGACTTGTAGGGACTAATGCGAAGATGTTTCAGATTCGCCGCTGAACACTTGATCTTCCGCGAAGCCGATTCTGGCCACTGTCCGGATGGCCGACCAATCGGGAGTAATTGTCTCTTTTCTCCTGAATCGCAAGGCAGGCTAGACCCAGTCAGCAGTTAACCCATTATAAAACAGTGCTCTGAGCTCGAAATGCTGTTGCCAGAACCATCTTTTATTGCCTCGCTGAGGGCGCGTCCGTAGCGAGCCAAGTCCCCGGGTTCGAGTCGTCGTGTACTACTGTTACTATAGCCCTGCAAAATGAGCTCCAAACCGTACGCGTTAGCGAATCCGGTGACGACCAAGCGCTCAATCTTCTGGAGTCAATATTTTTATTTTTCCATGTCGCTGCTGGTTACGGCGGTGATCGTCTACGGTTTCAGTCACACCATCGATCAGAACCTGATCCACCCGAAGATTCCACGACCTCGGTTGCTGTATTTTCATGCAGCTTTATTCACGGGATGGCTGGTGTTCTTCATCTTGCAGAGCTTTCTGGTACGAACGCACAAGGTGCGGATTCACCGGGCGATCGGATGGTTTGGCGCTGGAATGGGAGCGCTCATTCCGCTGGTGGGAGTGGCCACTGCCTTGACGATGGCCAGATTCGACATGACGCAATTGAAAATGAACCACGCTGACGCAGACATGATCATTCCCATGTGGGACATGGTAGCCTTCACACTGCGTTTGCTCTGGCGATTTATTGGAGGAACAAGCCAGAGTTTCATCGGCGGCTGATCTTGATCGCGACTTGTGTCTTGACGGCGGCCGGCTGGGGACGTTTTCCGGAGTGGCTGCTGCCGCCTGTGATTTTTTATGCAGGCGTGGATTTACTGATTCTGCTGGGTGTTTTTCGCGACTGGATTGTGGAACGGAAGGTTCACCGGGTCTACTCATGCGCACTTCCATGTTTGATTGCCGGGCAGACCGCGGTGATGTACGCAAATGTTCATAAGTCGGCGGTTTGGATGAGGATTGCCGACGCGCTGCTGAGTTAGGTAGCTAAGCAAGCCATCGGTGCAAGTCCGCTTGCGCCGCGCTGTTCTAGTTCTGTTCACACACAACAGCTCCTTTTCGATCGACCGCCGCGTTTTCTAAATTTCGGGCATTCAGGTCATCACTGCGTGACTAGGTACGGGTTCTGGGCGGATAACGAGCAATCCGGAAGTTTACTTCTGCATCAAGCGATCAACGCGTATTTCACACCACAACTCTTACACCCCGACAGTCTGGCTGCTTATTCTTCGTCTGCGGCTATAATGGCGCACGCGCATGACTCTGCCCGCAGGGACCAAGATCGGACCGTACGAGATTGTCGCGCCGCTGGGTGCTGGCGGCATGGGCGAAGTTTACCGGGCCAAGGACTCGCGTCTGGGCCGCGATGTCGCGATCAAAGTGTTACCCGCATCCATGTCTCGCGATGCGGATCGCCTCCGAAGATTTGAAACCGAGGCCCGGGCGGTTGCCGCGCTGAATCACCCCAACATTCTTTCATTCCATGACATCGGCACGTACGAGGGTGTGCCATATCTGGTTTCCGAGTGTCTTGAAGGCCAGTCGTTGCGGCAGGAATTGAGCAGCGGTGCTCTTTCGCAGCGCCATGCCGTCGAATACGGTATGCAGATCGCGCAAGGCCTCGCCTCAGCACATGATGCCGGAATCGTTCACCGCGACCTCAAGCCGGAAAACATTTTTATCACGCGCGACGGGCGTGTGAAGATTCTGGATTTCGGTCTGGCAAAGCTGGCTCGTCCCGAAACTACCTCAGATGAAGGCGCGACGATGGACGCCGAGGTTACTTCGGCCGGCGTAGTGTTGGGAACCGCCAGATACATGTCTCCTGAGCAGGTGAGGGGTGAGTCAGCCGATGCCCGGTCTGACATTTTTGCGTTGGGTACAGTGCTATACGAGATGCTCTCCGGCAACCGCGCGTTCCACCGCGACACGACGGCGGAGACGATGACGGCGATTCTTAAAGAAGAGCCGCCAGAGTTGAGCACTCTAAGTAAACCCGTATCGCCGGCGATGGAACGGATTGTGCGACGGTGCCTGGAGAAGAAACCGCTGCAGAGGTCCCAATCAGCGCGTGACCTGGCGTTCAACCTGGAAGGCCTTTCGGGATTTTCGTCGCCGAGTGGGACAGGAGTTGCTTCCGGTTAAACGCCAATCCACCCAGACCCGTCGGGCTTACTGCGAAGGCGTGGTCAAGGGCTATAATTTCACGCACGGATGGCCCTTACCTCTGGCACGAAGCTCGGACCCTATGAAATCCAGTCCCGGCTAGGTGCGGGTGGCATGGGCGTGGTCTATAAGGCGGAGGATAGTCGCCTCGGCCGGTTTGTCGCCCTTAAATTCCTGCCGGATAGCGTGGCCCACGATACCGCGGCACTGGAACGCTTTCGCCGCGAAGCTCGGGCCGCGTCCGCTCTGAACCATCCCAATATCTGCACCATTTACGACATTGGCGAACACGATGGCCGGGCTTTCATGGTCATGGAGTTCCTCGATGGTCTAACGCTTAGCCACCTCATCGCGGGCCGTCCAGTTGAAACAGAAAAGCTTCTCCCCATCGCGATTGACATTGCGGACGCTCTCGACGCGGCTCACTGCGAAGGAATCGTGCATCGCGACATCAAACCTGGAAATGTTTTCGTCACGCGACGCGGTCACGCCAAGATACTCGACTTCGGTTTGGCGAAGGTGACGGGCAAGACCACCGCGTCCAGTAGCGATGCGGAAACCATTGCAGACTCGGACGCCCTGCACTTGACCAGCCCCGGAGCGATGTTGGGAACAGTCAGTTACATGTCGCCGGAACAGGTGAAGGCCAAAGACTTGGATGCCCGCACCGACCTGTTCTCCTTCGGCGCCGTGCTCTACGAGATGGCAACCGGCAAGCTGCCGTTCGAGGGGTCGAGTCCGGGGGAGATTTGCACTGCGATTTTGCGCGATGAACCTCCACCACCGTCTCAACAAAATCCGCAAATCGTTCCGGGCCTAGAAGCGGTCATCCGAAAGGCATTGGAGAAGGACTGCAACCTTCGATACCAACACGCCTCGGAGGTGCGGGCTGACCTGCAGAGGCTGAAGCGCGATACAGACGGTGGCGGTTATCAAAAGCCTGTTGCGTATACGTCGGCAACGACACCATCCACCTCGAAAGTGGCAGTTGCGAAACCGCGAGAGCTGACCATGCGGATGCCTACCACGAGGGTATGGCTATCCATTTGTGGGTTGGTAGCGCTGTTAGTGGCTGCCCTGATAGCTCGAGGTGTCTACTCTCGGCTGGGCGCAAAACAGACTCTCTCCGAGGCGGACACCGTGCTCCTGGCGGACTTCACGAACAACACGAACGACCCCTTATTCGACAGTACGCTGAAGATTGCGCTGAATGTGGCGCTCACCGAATCACCCTTCGTAAACGTGCTTTCGAGTGACAAGGCCAGTGCCATATCGAAGGAAATGGGTCTACCGGCCAATGCGAAACTCACAGCCCGTGTAGCGCGCGAGCTTTGCCAACGAGTGGGAAGCAAAATGTATGTCGCAGGTTCGATCGGCAGCGCGGACAGCAAGTACGTCGTGGCCCTGAACGCGGTGAACTGCCAAAGCGGCAAGACCGTAGCCCACGAGGAAATGACTGCGGCCGGCAAGACAGACGTCCTCGATACCATCGGGCGAGCTTCCAGGAAATTGCGCGCTGAACTCGGGGAGCCGCCGTCAACGGTGCAGAAGTTCGACGTGCCCTTGTCAGAGGCGACGACTCCCTCTCTCGAGGCTCTGAGGACATACGCGAGCGCCCTGAAGGCATACAACGAACAAGGAGTGCAGGCAGCTCTCGCGCTCGATCAACACGCCATTGAACTTGACCCCAATTTTGCAATGGCGTACTACGACGTGGGCGACGGCTACTACAGCCTCAACCAACTCGGGCGCGCCAGCCAGTACTACACGAAGGCGTTCGAACTGAGGCAACACGCCAACGATCGTTCAAAGCTCATGATCACTGGGAACTACTATTCCGCCGTGACTGGCGAGCATGACAAGGCGGCGAGAACTTTTCACGAGATGATTGAGACGTACCCGCGAAGCGCGACAGCGTACTTCAGTCTTGGCGAAGAGTATGCCGCCTTGGGACAATATGAAATCGCCGCCGAAATGACTGCCAAGGCTCAGGAGCTCGGCCCCGGCGAAGTCCCTGCTTACTCCAATCTGGCTGGTTATCAATTGGCGTTGCAGCGCTTCGGGGAGACCCGCGCCACAATTGACCGAGCGAAGGCGCGCAACATGGATGGCTACATGTTTCGCCTTCCGCTTTATGCGATGGCATTTCTTGCTGGCGACTCCTCAGATATGGCGGAACAGCAGCAATGGCTCACCGCTCATCCTGATTCGAAGCACTATGCTCTTTCGGTCGCGTCCGACACCGAGGCTTATAGAGGCAAATTGGCGGCAGCACGAGAGCTAACCAAGCGTTCGGCAGAAGCCGCCATCACTGCTGACAGCAGGGAAAATGCGGCGATCTGGTGGGAGAACGCTGCCATGCGCGAAGCGGCATCTGGAGATGCGACGCATGCGGTGCAAGATGCCGCCGATGGACTTAAACTGGCTCCCGAGAGTCAGGGAGTGGGTGTTGAAGCTGCGCTCGCGTTCGCCATGGCCTCCGAGAATGGCCGAGCCCTGTCCTTGGCCGAAGACTTGGACAAGCGGTATCCGCTCGATACCCAGATGCAGTCACTTTGGCTGCCTGCTATTCGTGCACAACTGGCGCTGAATGGAAAGAATCCAGCGGAGGCCCTTCGCGCTCTGCAGACGGTTGAGTCGCCTATGGAGTACGGGATGATCTCGTTCACGAATAACCCTTCGTGTCTATATCCGACCTACGTTAAGGCTCAGGCTTATTTGGCTTCAGGACAAGCCACAGACGCCGCCACCGAATTTCAGAAGATTATTGATCACGCCGGCATGGTTTGGAGTTGTGCAGCGGGAGCGTTAGCTCATCTTGGTCTGGCTCGCGCAAATACGCTGGAATCGAAGAGGGCGAAGGGCGCAGTCGCGGACGCCGCCCGTGTACGCGCTCTAAGTCAATACAAACAGTTCCTCGATCTCTGGAAAGATGCTGACCCCGGCGTTTCCATCTTCAAAACGGCAAAAGCCGAATACGCAAAGCTACTCTAGCCAGAGCTTTTGTCCGAAGGAATACTCGACTCATTTTTTGCTTTTTCCTGGCGGATGACGAGCAAACGGGAAGTTATCGATTGGTTTGTCGGATTAGGATCGACAAACGCGCATCTCGTCATCAACGCCCAGACTTTTCGGTAATTCGGAAGTTGGAATTCTGACTCCGATCGGGACATAGAGATCGGACTACCACCGACAGGGAATGACATAGTGGAACATCGCTGCTCGGGCCGCCTGCGTAGGTGCTGTTCAAATAATCGGTGAGCCGTGATCCGTTAGCACTGTTTACCATGGTCTTCTATCGCTTATACTGTGCCCGCCTCGTTCTCTATGTTATTGAAACTACGTTATAAGCCGGATTCCCCACTC
>JASLEQ010000774.1 GCA_030151135.1 Candidatus Sulfotelmatobacter sp.
CAAGCGTGGCGAGGATCCCACCTCCAAGCTGGAATCGATCATCAGTCTCCGCCCGAGTTCTGAAGACGATCTTGTCGGGAAATGGAGCATCCGGATTGCCCGAATGCTTTTACGCTCCCGGCACATTCAGGGAGACCTGGATTTACTCAAGACGCTGCCGGATATCGATTTTCGTCATGTTGGCTGACTTTTGGAGAAACTTATGAATGTTTGGAAGGTGTTGGCACTGTCGGTGGTGGTATTTCCTCTTATTGCCGGTGTGGCACGTTCGCAGAATGTCATTTCCTACAGCTGCATTCCCGCGACCTGTGCTGTCGCTGATCCCGGGCCATTGCGAAATGGAGTAGCTTCCGTAACGATGTCCGGTATCTGCCAGAACGGCCAAAGACCAACGCCTGCCTCATCCGTTACTGCAGCGTGCAAAGTATTCTCAGTTTCGCTCGATGCTGACGGATATGCCTATAATCCACCGCCATCTTGTCCAAAGACTCCTGGCAGCCTTAATACCTCTGCGACCACCTGGCTTTATCCGCATATGTCGGAGAAACTTGCGTGGGGGTATTTCGATTGGTCGTGCAACGGCGACAAAAGCATCTATAGCTCGCCGCCGGCGCAATGTTGAGGCAGTTCGCATGTTGCTAACTAACTTCTAACCTTCGATGCTGGAGCCTGTTTATTTAAGGAGGTAGCCAATGAGGACGTTCTCGTCATTACGTACTCGCTTCGTTGTTTGGGGATTGATGGTGCTGTCGTTTTTCGGATTCTCTACCAAAAGCTCTCTTTCAGAGTCCACAGAGACTCTCCAGCCTTCTGAACTGGTGGTAGGAAAGCCGTCCGTTAGCGCCAGTTCGCAGCAATCGGTCGCACCCATGCACAAGGATGTTTCGCCGATCGAACCTGTCCGTTGCCTGTGCAGTTGCAGTTGCAGTTGTGGCTGTGATTGTAGTTGCTCTTGCTCTTGCTCTTGCAGTTGCAGTTGCACCTGTTAATTGGCCCGTTTTGTAGGAGGATCGCAATGCGTCGTCATAGCTGCCTTCCAAGGAATATGTTCAGCCTGTTGCTCTGCATGAGCTCCCTGAGTTACGCCGCCGGGCCCGGGATGCCCGCACAGAGCCAAACTTCAAGTAACGGATCGCGCCCGTTCAGACTTGTCCTTTCGAGCGATGCCGACTTTGACCAGCTCTTGCGGCAACACTTTGCAGGCATTCTCGGGTCAGACATGTACAGCCTTATCCGCGCGACGACTGTCCTCGTCTCGAACGAAACGAACGTTCCGGTAAGAGCATTCACCGTCTCCTGGACGCTCGATAACCCCGACGGCAGCCGTGAAAGCCTGTATACCACGGTTTTTCCTGACTCAAAGCACTCCCATTTGCTGCCCGGAGTGGATCCGGCGCTGGGAGCCGCGCGATACGGATTAATATCGCCGTTCGCTCACGTCGAAGAAGATGGACGCGAAGTTCCCGAGGTATCGTCGTTGCAAAGGTACTTGGATTCCTACGCAGACATTGGATCGTCGAGTTCGCAAAGGTCCATCCTGTCAAAGCTCGCCGCAGCGAAACAGATCACAGTCGAACTCGACGGTGCGGTGTTCTCCAACGGCACATTCATCGGACGTGACACATTCGGGCTTTGGCAGAAATTCACTTGCGAACACAATGGAGCTATTCAGGAAGCGATCTCCCTCGGCAGAGTCATCGGGCAGGGCGACTCGCCGAGGAACACCCTTGAAAGGGACGCAACTCTGTCGCTTGCTCCACCCAATCCTGACTCTGGTTGTTTAGCTGCCCGGGGTCGAGAAGCCGCACGTCTGCTCGAAGTGCTGCAAAAGAATGGCGCGAACCGCCTTGAACAAGCCGTCGCAATCGTGTCTAGGGGACAGGAAGTGGTTTTGCACAGGCTACGGAGATGACTCAATGTCGGCGGCGCTCGACGCCCAAACCTAACAGCCGAAGATAAAGATCCGCTTGATAGGAGATATGACGTGAAAGTCCTATACGCAATGCTGCTCTCCCTCGTGTTATTCGGTTTGCACGAAAGCTCAGTCGCGCAAGTATGCTGCGCCGCAGCTCCCACTTCGGAATCTACGGTCGCAAATGGCGCTAACGGTACTTATAACACCGCCACCAACTTCGAGATGACGCTGAGAGGTGGCTCAGGCAACTTCGTCAGTTGGAGGATCACTGAATACACCGCCGCTCCCGGCTCCGATGGTTGCTACAATCCCGGGGTCAATACGACTCTGGTACCGGAATACCCCGGCGTTTCGGGTGGGACCTGGACGGTGGCGAGTGGAAACACGTGGGGAGCCGATGTAGTTGGCTGGTACCCATCGAGTGTCACCTATATACGCAATAACTCGCCGCTTCACTCGAATCATCCTCTGATTATCACATTTCCATGCGGCGCCATTGTGTATCAGGCACTTTCAATTCTGTGCCCGGGGGGTTCGACACCTGATGTCTATGACCCGGATGTACGACAGACGGAAACGGTCTATTCGACCTACGTTACGAACAGCCGGGAGGGTGTCTATAGCACGCTCTATCACTAGGCTGATTGAATAACGATTTAGGATTTGCCTCGCTGAAAGGGACATGTCATGACGTCATCGAGATTGCTCGTTACTCTGCTGCTCTGCATTGCTTCAACGTCGCTCGCGCAAACGTCGGGCAAGCCAGCGTCTAATTTCATCGAGCACGCTTCGTTGATACAGAAGCCGGACGGTAACCTGTCGATTGTTGCCAGCAGCCCTCGCCCAGTATTACAGGCACTGACGGCGATCCGCCGCGAGTACGGATGGATCCTCGACTATGAAGAAGGCCGGTATTCTTCAGCCGATCTCATCGTCGATGCTGACGGTCAATCGCGTCCGCGCGGTGGAGCGTTTCAGGTGAGTGTCCCAGCGCCGAAGTCAGTTGCGACCCCCGATCAGGCGAACTTCTTGCAGTCGTTTGTCAGTGTGGTACAGGGGGCACTTTCAGAGGGTTTCGAATTGCAAGCAGGCCCGTACGGACGTTACTCCGTTCTCGCTCAGAACAGCCAGGAACCCCTCATGCTCGACACCCAAATCCATCTTCCGCGGGCAACTCGCACCGTTGATGAAACGATTGCGGCCATCGTGAGCCTGGTTTCCGAAAAACGCGGCGTTTCATTTCAGCGAGGGGGACTGATCGATAGCGGCCTTCTACGCACCGAGGTCACCGCCGGCGGCGTTAACGAGATGAAAGCACGTGATCTGCTGATCCAGGCACTTGATGCCGCCGACGTCGCTCGGGTGTGGTCCGTTTCTTATGAACCCAGTGACGGCAACTTCTATATAGGGATCGAGCTCGCCGTGAGAGCCGAGACCGACGCGATCGGCAAACAAAAGGTGACTCCGATCTGGAATCCCGCACTTCAGAGACAGTAGTAGCATGAGCGCGCGCCGATCTCTATGCGAAGATCTCAGTGGGAGATCGAGCAATTCAGCTCGAGTCCAGGATAAGAGCGTCTATCGCGTTGCGGAGCTCGTAACAAGAGAGCGATTTTAGCTGCGCGGTTAGGTTACCTATCAAGGCATGAACCGACCTTACGATAGTTCTTGTGGGGAACTGCAAAAACTGGTAGCACCCTTGGGCGCCGTTTTTAACGCCACGCCGTGCTATCAATCGAATCCGGATGAACCGAGAGTCTACCTGAGGTTTGCACGGGCCGGGGAGACTTCGCACCTTATTCCCGGTTCGCCGAAAGCAAATTCGAGTTCTCCTATACAAGGCACCGGTACGGGCTTCAGGGAAGATGAGCCTCTTCTTCCCGCCATCTCAGAAGCAGTGGAACGCTACAGCGCCTGCATTTTTCGATCTGAACAGTTCTGTATCGCCGCGGCTAATCAACTTGGAGCAGACGCTTTAGACTTGAATATTGTTCCGCGCTGCAGCGAGTCTGAACTAGCACACCCCAGGTGCCCATTGGTCAAGCCGGATAAAGACAAACCCATCCGCTGGATCCGAGGCTTTTCATT
>JASLEQ010000011.1 GCA_030151135.1 Candidatus Sulfotelmatobacter sp.
TTGGCCGGATCGTACTTTATGTTTTCTTTCGGAAGCGCCGGGCCCTTGGGCCAGGAATCGAATGTGGCCCGCAGACGCGCTTCCATGGCGGCAGAATCGAAATCGCCAGAAATTCCGAGAATGATGTTGTTGGGGTGAACGTATCTGCCGTGCCAATCGAGCAGATCCTGACGTGTCACGGCATCGACCGTGGCGTATTCGGTGACACGGGCGTATGGGTTATTGGCGCCGTAGGCAAGTTTGGCCGCCTCGCGATGGGCGATGCTGCTCACGTCGTCATTGCGACGGGAAATGGAGTCTTCCTCACCTTTTTTGGCGATGTCGATTTTGTCGTCGCGGAATTCGGGATGCTGGAGAACGTCGACGAAAGCTTTGAATACGTCGTCCAGATCGCCCTTCAAGCAGGAGAAACTGATCGAGGTGGAATCGGGGCCGCCGCTGGTCTCGACCTTTGCGGCACGGACCTCGAGGAAATCGTCCAGTTGATCGCCAGTCTGGGACTTGGTGCCGCCTGTGCGCCAGACTTCGCCGTAGATGTCCGTGAGCCCGACTTTGCTGGCGGGTTCATCCACCGAACCTCCGCGAATGCGGGCCGTGGCATCAACCAGCGGCAGTTCATGATCCTCTTGGAGGAAGATCACCATGCCGTTGGAGAGCTGAATGCGTTTGGGCTGCTGAGGCTTGAACGCAGGCAGGGGAGGAATCGGGACTTTTTGCCAATCTGTGGCTTGCGCGAGGACCTGCGGGATTGGGGCGAGAACAGACGCCATGATAACTGCGAGAAGGGTGCGGTTCATTCGCATTTTCATTGCGCACCTCCCTGGTCGGCGCCGGACTCGCCGCCGGATTGATCGCCACCTCCGCGAGAGCTCTCGATGACTCCAACGGTACGGTTCGTGTCAGTGAAGACCTCGTTCGCTACGCGGCGGATATCAGCCTTTGTGACTTTGTCGATGCGGTCGACCGATGCGAACAGCTCGCGCCAATCGTCATACAAAGTCTGATACGTAGCGAGCTGCGTCGCCAAACCTTCGTTGTCGGCGAGCCCTCGAATCAAGTTCGCTTTGGCGCGGGTCTTGATCATCTTCAGTTCGTCGTCGCTGATGTCTTCTTTCTTGAGCTTGTCGATTTCCTCGTGAATCGCGGTTGCCATCTCGTCTGGCTTGTGGCCGGGCAAGGGAACGGCGAGAAAGGCGAACAGGTGCGGATATTTCACGCCGGGATATCCGGTGATGCCCTCCGAGTAGGAGGCGATCTTTTTGTCGCGCACGAGAGAGCGGTAGAGTCGCGAGGTGCGGCCTTCGGACATCAAGTCGCTGATGGCATCGAAGACGGCGTCATCTTTGCTGCGGTAGTCGGGCCGGTGATATCCCTCGAGATAGATCGGCTGGGAGACTTCTTTCAGAATGACTCGGCGCTCGGAGTTTTGGGGAGGCTCCTGTGTCGTAGTCTCGTCCGGGCGCGGACGGGTCGGTAACTGCCCAAAATACTTTTCCAGTACGGGCATAGTTTCGGAGGCCTTGAGATCTCCGGCGACGGCTACCACCATATTCGAGGGAACGTAATATCGGTCGAAAAAGTGCTGTGCGTCGGTGGCCGAGAAATGATTCAGGTCTGACATAAAACCGATCGTCGGCCGGTGGTAGGGATGGGCGGCGAAAGCTTCTTCCGTGAACTGTTCAAGCAAGCGTCCAAAAGGATTGCTGTCGGTGCGCATGCGACGCTCTTCGATGACGACGTTGCGCTCCTTATAAAATTCGCGCATCACGGGGTGAAGGAAGCGGTCGGATTCGAGATAGGCCCACAGCTCAAGGCGATTGGTCGGGAAAGAGTAGTGGTAGGCGGTCTCGTCGTAGTTGGTGAAGGCGTTCATGTCTTCGCCGCCATTTTGCTCGACGATCTTGCCGAATTGATTGGGAATGACGTATTTATCGGCTTCAGCGATGGCGTCTTTCCAAGCCTTCTCCAGTTGCTTCAGCTTCTCCGCATTTTGGCCAACGCGCTTGTCGCGCTCGGCAATGTAGGCGTCGTAGGCGGTCTCGACTTTTTCGAGCGCGACCTTCTCCGCGGCATAGTCTTTCGTGCCGATGGTGTTCGTCCCTTTGAACGCCATGTGCTCAAACATGTGTGCCAGGCCGGTGGCGCGCATCGGATCTTGTGCCGAACCTGCATTCACCAGGGTGAAAAAGGAGAAGACCGGGGCTTCGGGCCGCTCACAGATGATGATGGTCAGGCCGTTGTCGAGCTTCTTGACGGTGACGCGCCTCTCGAAGGACTCGACGTCCTGTGCCGATGCGAAGGCCAATAAGAGCGTCAGGAGGAGTGTGAATCTAGCTGCGTGGTATTTCATTGTGCCTCCGGCAGATGGGCGGAACTTTCTGCGAAATCCATAGTTGGACGGGCCAGCAGGGCAGAAGTTTGAAAGTACGTGGAGGGAAGGCCAGTTGTCAAACAACCCGAGCCGTTCTTTAACCCCGGTTTGCGGGCAGGCACGAGTGACCCAAAACCCGGTATCCTAAGTTTACGCGATGAAGATTTTGATTGCAGGAGCAGGCATCGCCGGACCGACTCTCGCTTATTGGCTCGCGCACTTCGGATTCGAGTGCACGATCATAGAGAAGTCTCCCCGGCTGCGCACGGGTGGCTACATTATCGATTTTTGGGGAGCGGGCTACGACATCGCCGATCGTATGGGACTGATTCCTGAGCTACTGCGGAACGGATATCGTGCGCAGGAAGCCAGGGCCGTCAATGCTTCCGGGAGAAAGATCGCGAGCTTCCCCATGACATCCTTCAGCCGCGCCCTGCAGGACCGTTACGTCAGTCTCGCTCGCGGAGATCTCGCGGCGTCCATCTTTGAAAAGATCGCGGGAAAAGTTGAAATGATGTTTGGCGATTCGGTCTGTGGAATCGAGCAGTCTGAAAAAGTGGTGCGCGTCTGTTTCGAAAAATCCGAGCCCGGGGAATTCGACCTCGTCATCGGGGCCGACGGGCTTCATTCGAGGATCCGGGAAATCGTGTTTGGCGGAGAAGGGCAATTCGAAAAATATCTGGGATACAAAGTAGCGGCATTTTCCATTGAGGGCTATAGACCGCGAGACGAGTTGGTTTATGTAATGTACACGGAGGTGGGCCAACAGGTGAGCCGTTTTGCGATGCACGAAGACCGCACCATGTTTCTGTTCACCTTCGCGGATGCTTCACCGGATGTTCCCGCCAATATTCAAGATCAGAAGGCGCTTCTGAAGGCTCACTTCGGGCAGAGCGGCTGGGAGTGTCCGCAGATTATGGAAGCTCTCGAGGGCGTGAAGGATTTGTATTTTGACCGGGTGAGCCAGATTCGGATGGACCCGTCGCCAGGGCTTTGGAGCGACGGACGCGTGACCTTGATTGGGGACGCCGCGTTCTGCCTATCGTTGTTGGCAGGGCAGGGTGCGGCTCTCGCGATGATGTCAGCATACATTCTTGCCGGGGAGCTCCACCGCTCCGGGGGAGATTACCGGCAGGCCTTCGCGCGCTATCAGCACTTGTTCGCTCCCTTTGTTGCTATGAAGCAGAAGGGGGCACTGCGGTTCGCTGGATTCTTTGCGCCAAAGTCGAAAATGGAATTGTTTGTGCGCAACCAGATTATGAACCTGATGAAGCTTCCATGGATCGCCGAACTTGCAATCGGCCGGGATATGGCCGACAAAATCGAAATCCCTGATTACTGATTCCGGCATCCATGTATGTGCTTTTCGGAGGTCAGTGGTTCAGACTTGACGATCTTTCACTCGGAGCGGCGGACTGGAGCGTTCATGGATTCCACAGTTGAGATTCAGGGCAGAAACCTCAAACTCTCGAATCTGCAAAAAGTCTTATATCCCGCAACCGGGTTCACCAAGCAGGATGTAATCGATTACTACGCGCGGATCGCGCCGGCGATGCTGCCGCATCTGCTGAACCGCTGCCTGACGCGCAAGCGGTATCCCGACGGCGTGGACGGAGAGCCCTTCTTCGAGAAGAACGCGCCCATGCATAAGCCCGACTGGGTGAAGACAGCGGGGGTGTGGAGCGAAGGTGGGCACCGGACCGTCTATTACATTTTGGCGAATGATCTGCCGACACTGATTTGGCTCGCGAATCTTGCGGCTCTGGAACTCCATCCATCGCTGGCGTTGGCAAAAGACATCAAATGCCCCACCGTGATGGTCTACGATCTCGACCCCGGGCCGCCTGCGAATATTGTTCAATGTTGCCTGGTGGCAACATGGCTGCGAGAAATCTTTGAGCATCTCGGTTTGCAAAGTTTTCCGAAGACCTCGGGGTCTAAGGGATTGCAGCTTTATGTTCCCCTGAACACGCCCACGACCTTTGATGACACCAAGCTATTCGCGCGGGCACTGGCACAACTGCTGGAGCAGGAGCATCCGGAGATGGTCGTTTCGGATATGAAGAAGCAGCTGCGCACCGGCAAAGTGCTTGTCTATTGGAGCCAGAACGATGAGCACAAAACGACGGTGGCGGTTTATTCGCTGCGCGCGCGTGAGCATCCGACGGTGTCGACCCCGGTGTCGTGGGATGAGGTGGAAAAATGCCTCAAGAAGAAGGATGCGGGGCTGCTCGTGTTTGAGAATAAGGACGTCATCAAACGCGTGGAAAAGATGGGCGATCTGTTCGAGCCGGTGATTGACTTGAAACAGAAGTTACCGGCGCTGCAGGCGGCGGTGTCTTCGGGCGCAGTCGCTCCGGCGGCGGAAGAGATCAAGTCGATGGAAATTGCGGCACAGGCGGATGGGAACCATCCGGCCCGCCGAGCAGAGGGGGCTAAATCGGTGAAGAGGTCCACGAACCCGAAGTCGAAAACCGCGAAATCGAAGGTCTCGAAGTCGAAAGGGTCGACGAAGAAGAGCAAGGTATAATCCCGCTTCATCGTCGCGAGAATCTTACATGGCGCAGGTCTTTGCTGGAACATCCGGGTGGGCTTATCCAAGCTGGCGCCCCGCTTTCTATCCCGAAAAACTCGCGCAGAAAAAGTTTCTCGGCTATTACACGACGAAGCTGAACACGGTCGAAGTGAATTTCACGTTCCGGCAACTGGTGAAAGAAACGACCATCCAGAACTGGATTGCGGCGTCTCCGCCGGAGTTTCAATTCGGCATCAAGGCGCATCAGGTGATCACGCACATCAAGCGGTTGAAGGGCACGGAAGATTTCGTGCCGCGATTCCTGGCGACGATTGAGCCGCTGGCCGCGGCAGGGAAGCTGGGGCCGGTATTGTTTCAGCTTCCGCCGAATTTGAAAGCGGATGCTGCGCTGCTGAAAGATTTTCTTGCCGTGGTCCCGCGTACCGTGCCTGCCGTGTTCGAGTTTCGGCATGAGTCCTGGTTCAGCGACGCAACGTGGGATCTTCTGAAATCCTGCAACGTGGGGCTTTGCGTTGCCGAGACAGAAACTCGCACTACGCCCGACGTGGTGACCGGGAAATTCGCTTATTACCGCTTCCGCAAGCCGACATACACGGGCGAGGAGCGACGTGCGATGGTCGATCGAGTCAGGCAGCATCTCGCCGAAGGGCGTGACGTGTTTGCTTACTTCAAGCATGAAGAGACGCCGGATGGGGCGCTATATGCGGTGGATATGCTTCGGGAGATTGACGGCGGGATCTGAATCAGAAGCCTGGAGCGCTGAGATCGCGGGAGAAAATCAGTTGAGTTCGCCGAGAAAAGCTGGGCTGAGTAAGCGGGAACGCTGCGGCTACCGCATCTTTTTCATCACTTCTTTTCGTGTCCGATAACGCGCATACTGACTCTCCGATGGCTTCTGAGTCGAACTCCCGTGTGCTTGACGGTTTTCTCGACTACCTGCGTATCGAGAAGGGACTGGCGCGGCTGTCGATCACGGCCTACAGCACAGACATTTCGCAATTTGCCGGATTTGTCGCGAAACGAAAACGCGACTTGTTGGGCGCGCGGCGGACCGATGTCCGAGAATTCCTGCAGCAACTTTTTTCGAATCGCGTCGATGGGCGAAGCGTTGGACGAAAGCTCTCGGCCTTGCGGCATCTGTATCGCTATTTGTTGCTGGATAAGAAGATCGATCACGACCCTACGCTGAATATCGAATCGCCGCGGCAGTGGAAAGTCTTGCCGAAATCGCTGGCGCAGGACGAGGTCAACGCAACGCTGGCTGCTCCGGCCAGTCTGCACGCGGCGGGAAAAAATCCGAAGGAGGCTGCGGCTCTCGCATTACGCGACAAAGCTATGCTGGAGCTTTTGTACGCGGGGGCGTTGCGCGTCTCGGAATTGGTGAATGCGTCGATCGAGGATTTAAAGCTCGATGTGGGATATATGCTGGTGCGCGGCAAGGGAGATAAAGAGCGCATCGTGCCGCTAGGGAAACCCGCTCAAGATTCGCTCGCAGACTATTTGAAGGATGGTCGCCCGCTGTTGGCGGGAATGCGGGCCGCAAGGTTCCCGAAGTCGGCGGGATCGGCGCTACCACGAAGTTCTCCGCTGCTGTTCATCGCCCGCGGTGGCCGCAAGCTGACGAGGCAACGCATTTGGCAGATGGTGGGCCAGGCTTCGGCGGCGTCGGGGCGCCACGCATCACCACATATGCTTCGTCACTCAGCGGCCACACATATGGTCGAAAATGGCGCAGATCTGCGCACCGTACAGACGATTCTTGGACATGCTGACATTTCCACTACGCAGGTGTACACGCATCTCGCGCTCGATCGGTTGCGAAGCGTTTATCAGAAGCATCATCCGAGGGCGAAGGCGCGATGACGAAGGCACATACTCCCGTCGCCAAGGCGGTGGACGATTTTCTGCGCCACTTGCAGGAGAAGAATGCATCGGTTCACACGATCAAAGCGTACAGCGGGGACCTCGCCAACTTTTCCGCGTACGCGGGTTCGCGTGGCTGGAAGCAGATCGACCACATCGCTATCCGCGGATTCTTGTCGCAGCTCTACGAAAAAGATCTCAGCAAAACTTCCGTGGCGCGATCGCTGGCCGCAGTGCGGTCGCTATTTCGTTGGCTGGCGCAGGAGGGAGTGGTCGATCAGAACCCGGCGAAGCTTGTGGCCACGCCCAAACTGCCCAAGAAATTGCCGCGCGTGCCGACCATCGAAGAGATGAATTTTGTTCTCGATGGGCGGATGCCCGAAACCGCGGCGTTTCCTGAGCGCGATCTTCTGATGCTTGAACTGCTTTATGGATGCGGGATCCGGAATTCGGAATTAACCGGCATCAATCTTGACGACATTCGCATGAGCATGGAAGCAATCCTGGTCCGCGGAAAAGGGAAGAAGGAGCGGATCGTTCCATTCGGCGAGACGGCGAAGCAGGCACTGGCTGCGTACCTTCCCGCGCGGCAGACGGTTCTAAGCGAATCACACAAGAACACAAACGCGTTACTGATCAATCAACGTGGTGGCCGCCTAACTACCCGTAGCGTGGGACGCATCATCAAGAAGGTAGCTGTCTCGAAGGGCCTGTCACCGGATGTGCATCCGCACACTCTGCGGCATGCATTCGGAACCCATATGCTCGAGGAAGGGGCTGATCTTCGGGCCATTCAAGAGTTGCTGGGCCACGAGCGGCTGGCCACGACCCAGCGGTATACGCAGCTTTCCACCAAGCATGTTCTGCAGGTTTACGATCAGACGCATCCGCGCGCGAAGTAGAGCGAATCCAGCAGAGAGGCACCGAGGCACGGAGAACACCGTCATTCCTCTCGTTCTTCCGGGACGCTGCGTCTCCGTGGGGTAGCACTGATTAATTACCTTTGTAATTTTGGGCGACTTTCGGGCAGCGGGAAAATAGTAGAACGGGCAAAATTCGCCGCGAGGCCCGCCGGTTGAGGGCTCTCGGGGCAGGTACCTCTACCCCCGTGGAGGGACTGTGAGTACGAGAAAGATCAATCCGGAGCTGTGGCTCCTACTCTTCCTGGTTGTCATCGCCGCACTGTTGAATTTCCTGGTCGCATCGCAGCGCATGGCGCTGGTGTTTTACTTTTTGCCGACTTTGTATTCGGCGTATCGACTGGGGCGGCGGCACGCAACGCTCACGGCGCTGGCCAGCATCGTGATTGTCGTCTTGCTGGTGTTTGGAAACCGCTCCATGTTTCAGCGGCAGATCGAAATGCCATACGGGATTTATTTCGATCTCACGGTGTGGGGCGGAACGTTGATGGTCGCGGGATACGCGACGGGCACGCTGTATGAGCAGAACCAGAAGTCGTTGCGCGAGATGGAAGAAGGATACGACGGGATGCTGGTGATCCTGCAGAATTTCCTTGCGAACCAGAAGTATAGCGACTCGCACGCCTACCGCATTTCACTTTGTGCGACGAAGATTGCCGAGGCTGTCGGGCTGGATGCACAGAGTCTGGAGGACATTCGGACGGCCGCTCTGCTGTTCAACATGAAAGAGTTGGGCATTTCGAAAGATGTTCTGATCAAGGCAGCTCAGGTTTCGGAAGAGGAACTACGTCCGGGAAGAAGGACTCGGAAAACGTCGTTCAAGGGAGGAGCGATGGGGAACTCCTTGCGAAGAGCGATCCCCATATTTCTTTCGGAGCGGCAAATGCGGCAGGAGGGCGCCAAGCCCGAAGAAGCCTCGCTCGAAGTGCAAATTCTATCGTTGGCGGAAGAGTATGAGGCGCTGACTACGGGGGAGCGCGGGACGAAGATGTCTCCCTCGCAGGCAGGTGCGGAAGTTACGAAACGCGCGCAGAGCCGGTATGACTCACTAGTCGTGGGAGGGTTTGCGAAGGCATTCGGGGGAGAGAGCGCACATGCTGCGGGAGCTTGAACGTCCTGCAAATCAATATCGCCGATTCTCCATCACGCGCTGCGGCTTGATCGAGCTTACTTAACCCTTTCTTCGTAACCCTTCCCACATCTCAACAACTCTCGCTTTCAAATCTGCAGTCAGCTTCTCGTACGCCTGCTCTGACGCTTCTGACTCTGGCGGAGGAATGATCGGGTCTCCGATCATCATCTTCATCGGCTTGAAACCTTTGAATGCTTGATTGCGCGGCCAGCTGTCGAAGAAGCCCTCGATCGCGATTGGCACGATCGGTACCTGCAGATGAATCGAGAGGATCGCCGCGCCCTTCTTGAAGATTCTTGGAGTTCCATCGATCGAGCGCTCGCCTTCGGGATACAGGATCAACGACAGTCCGTGGCGCAGGCCGAAGGCTCCGGCGCGCATAGCGGGAATAAGATTCGCGTCGGGATCGACGACCACGGTCTTGATCGAGCGTGCAAGCCGGCGCATGAAACCGGACCCGAAGATCTCGCTCGTTCCGACCGCGAACAAGTTGTAAAAGATGTTGCCGGGCATGGCTCCAGCCAGAATCAGTGGATCGAGATAGCTCTGGTGATTCGAGGAAAGGATGAACGGCCCGCTCTTTGGCAGCTTCTCGACCCCGATGACTCTCAGATCGGCGCGGTCCTGAGCGACAAGATAGAAGATGCGCGACACCAGATACCAAAACGTATCGTTCACCCGATTGGGATGAATCAGCTTGAAGACATCGGGGTCGTCGGGGTCTTCGTTGAGGATGGCTTTCCATCCAGCAAACGCCGGGCGCTTCGCGCCGGCGGCCGAGCTTTGCAGGACTGCGTCAATCAGATCCTTTACCGTGTAGATCTGTGCGAGTTGCGATTCGTCGACATTGCCGCCGAGTTCCTCCTCCAGCCAGCTGAGAACTTCGACGCGCTGCATGGAGTCGAGACCGAGATCCAACTCAAGATTGTGAGCTGGCCTCAAGTTTTGAGGGGCGGAACTCGCCGACTCACGAAGTACTCTGAGCCCGCGCTGCACGTCAGGCTGCTCCAGCCATGCACTTTCTTCGTCGGTGAGAGGCTTTTCCGCGGGCAACTCGGAAGCTTCGTCGGCGACTTTGCGCGCCTGGTTCGAGCGAACGCGTTTCTCGACCTCGAAGCGCTTGATCTTGCGCGTGGTGGTGCGAGGAAGATCGTCTTGCCAGATTTCGTAACTGCTGACGCGCTTGGTGGAAGCCATCTGCTGCGAGAGACTTTCGATATCGAAGCGGATGACTTCCTTGGCGTTGACGATCTTGCGTCTGCGCAGTTCGTCGAAGTTCGGAACGATGACGGCGTAGAGGCGGTCGCGATCTTCGCCTGGCTTGCCCTCCAGTCCCATCACCGCCATTTCTTTGATATAGGGCGACTTCATGTAGTGGGCTTCGATCTCTTCGGGGTAGACGTTTTTGCCATTGCTGAGGACGATGATTTCTTTCTTGCGCCCGGTGAGGAAGAGATTGCCGTGCGAGTCGAAGTAGCCGAGGTCTCCGGTATAGAGCCAGCCATCGTGAAGCGCGGCGGAGGTCGCGTCGGGACGGTTCCAGTATCCCTTCATGACCATGGGGCCGCGCACGGCGAGTTCGCCCACGGCCGGCCCGCCCTCTTCGTGAGGCTGTGGATCGATGATCTTGCCTTCGACGCCCTTCATGGCCTTGCCGCACGATCCGATCACGATGTCGCTTGGGCGATTGACGTAAATCGCTGCCGCGGTCTCGGTGAGGCCGAGGGCTTGCATCACGTCGATGCCGAGATCGTAAAAATCTTTCTGGATTGCTGGATCGAAGCGCGAGCCCCCGGTCGCGAAGTAGCGCATCTTCGGTCCAAGAGTGGTGTGAATCTTCTTGAAGAGAATTGGGCCGGCATTGATGCCGATTTTGCGTAACGCGCGGTTGAGCGAAATCATCGCGCCGAAGATTTTTTGCGTGATGGCGCCGCGCTTTTTGACTTCGTCAAAGACGCGTTGGTGAATCAGGTAATAGAACTGCGGCACGACTGCGAAGGCGGTGATGTTGCGCTCCTGCAACGCCTTCATCAGTTCGGCGGTGTTGAGGGTTTCGAGATAGAGGACGCGAGATCCCTTCACGAGGGGAAGCAGCATGTTCGCCATCAGGGCGAGGACGTGAAACAGCGGAAGGACGCCGAGCAGGGCATCATTCGGTCCGATGTCGACCCAGTTGAAAACGGCGTCAACTTCGCCCAGCAGATTTCCATGCGTGAGCATCACGCCTTTGGGATCGGCTGTCGTGCCTGAAGTGTAGAGCAGGGAAGCCAGATCGTCGTTACCTTGGGGAACGGGCTTGAAGTTTCCGGGACCCGATTTAAAGATGGCCGGCAAATCGGCGGTCAATTGCGTTTTATCCGTCTGAGATGTTGCGCGGTCCGGGTCGGTCAGCAGCAGCTTGAGCTTCAGATCTTTGGTTGCTTCAAGGACCTCGGCGAGGTGCTTGACGTCGACAAAGATTGCGCTGCTGCCGCTGTCTTTTAGCAGTTTCGTGACTTGATCGGCGTGGAGATTAGTGTCGAGTGGGACGGCCACGCAACCTGAAGCGATGATTCCAAGGTAAGCAGCAACCCATCGCGGATGGTTATCGGCCAGGATGGCAAGGCGCGAGCCGCTGGGCAAGTTCCCTTCGGTGATCCATCGCCCTATCGCTTCGGCCCAATGGTGAAGTTCCCCATACGTACAGCTTTCGAGATGATCGTGGCGCTGAATTTCGAGCGAGACATTGTCGGGCCAGCGCTGGGCGCACTCCAGAAAGCGGTCGTAGAAAGTGGGCATGGGTCGTGGGGAATCTTACAGGAAAGGGCGGAAGGACGCAGTGTTCCCGCCACCGGTAGTAGACGAATGCATCCGTCCGCACGGGGAGACACATTCCAGGAGATCGGGACAACTACGGTTTCTTTGTTTGTTTAGCGTTCTCCGCGTCTGCAATTGCTTTGCGAAATTCTTCGACGGCGGTTACATTCGGCTCACGGAGACAGTCCTTCGCCATATAGCGCCATATGGGCGCGGCACCTTGAGGGTCGGAAATACGTCCTTGATAGACCTCGAAGGTATCGGTAGTGGGACCCATTTCGGCGCCCATGCGCGGGCCGCGATCCTGCGGCGTACCCGTGGGATCATTTCCGTAAGGAGGAGTGGGGTTTCTCTGGCCGATACCGATGTTTCCGTCGTTGTTCCCACCTCGGATGACGGGGCGTGACAAGCGATCGTCACCCGCCCGAATCACGATCAGCAGATCGGGTTCTTCGAGTTTGTCATAGACAACCTTCAACCGTCCCCAATCCGTGAGAGCGTTCTCCACGGACTCGCGAGCATCGCGGTTCAGACTGGGCTGGTCGAGCGGGTCGGAGGCATCGGAAGCGATGATGACTCGCGCGGACTGGGCTCGGAGGACGTACTCCGGCAGTTGCGGCTTCTTCTTGTCTTTGGCGCTCACCGTCAAGGGCAGCAGAAGCGTCAGCGGGAGCAGCAATAAGAGGCGACGGGACATAGGAGCCTCCGGACAGTCGTGCATATTATACCGTCTTGGGCACCTTAGCATTCCTGGGCATCTGCTGGTGCATCTAATATGCTAGGCTTCTAAAGAGAGTATCCGGGCGTACTCTGCCCTCCGAAGGACTTCCAGTTTGATTAACCAGCTGTTAGGCAAGGTTTTTGGAACCAAGAACGAGCGCGTCATTAAGGCGCTGATGCCCAACGTCCAGGCGATCAACGCTTTAGAGCCGCAGATCCAGAAGCTCACCGACTCTGAGTTGCGCGCCAAAACCGACGAGTTCCGGCAGCGCATTCAAGAGCGCCTCAGCAAGATCTCAAAGAATGTTCCTCCCACGACCGAGTTGGAGACCGAATCCGAGGAAGATTCCGATTTTGATCGGCAGAAACGAGTCGAAAAAGAAGAGTATGACGCGATCCAGGAGGTTCTGAACGACATTCTTCCTGAAGCCTTTGCCGTAGTGCGCGAGGCTGGACGCCGCGTGCTGAACATGCGGCACTTCGACGTGCAATTGATCGGCGGCATGGTGTTGCACGACGGCAAGATCGCCGAGATGAAGACCGGTGAGGGAAAGACGCTGGTAGCCACGTTGCCGGTTTATCTCAACGCCCTGAGCGGGCGCGGCGTGCATGTCGTTACGGTCAACGATTATCTGGCGAAACGCGACTCCGAGTGGATGGGCAAGCTTTACCGCTTCCTCGGATTGACCGTCGGAGTGATCGTGCACGACCTGGATGATGACCAGCGTCGTGCCGCCTATGCCGCTGACGTCACCTACGGAACGAACAACGAGTTCGGATTCGACTACCTGCGCGACAACATGAAGTTCGACATCAAGGATTGTGTGCAGCGCGGGCATAATTTCGCGATCGTCGACGAAGTCGACTCCATCCTGATCGACGAAGCGCGGACACCGCTGATTATCTCCGGGGCAAGCGAAGAATCGACCGACAAGTACTACAAGGTCAATCGCATCATTCCAAAGCTGGAAAAAGGTGAGGAGATCGAAGGACCTCCAGGCGAGCCGCCCACCTACACCAAGGATTTCGTCATCGACGAAAAGCATCGCAACATCACGGTGACGGATGAGGGCTGGGAGAAAGTCGAACAGTTGCTCGGTATCGGCAACATCGCCGATCCCGAGAACTGGGGATGGAAGCATCACGTCGAAACCGCCATCAAAGCCCACGCGCTGTACCGTCGCGACGTGGAGTACGTGGTGAAGGAAGGCGAAGTCATCATCGTCGACGAGTTCACGGGACGCATGATGCCGGGACGACGCTGGTCCGATGGCCTGCACCAGGCCGTGGAAGCGAAAGAGAACGTGAAGATCGAACGCGAGAACCAGACTCTGGCGACGATCACCTTTCAGAATTACTTCCGCATGTTCAAAAAACTCGGCGGCATGACCGGAACGGCCGAAACGGAAGCGGAAGAGTTCGAAAAAATCTACAAGCTCGAAGTCGTGGTCATCCCGACAAACAAGAACTTGCTGCGCGTGGAGAATCCTGACGTCGTTTATCGCACCGAGAAGGAAAAGTATTTCGCGGCAGCAGATGAGATTCAGAAGCTGGCCGAAAAGGGCCAGCCGGTGCTGGTCGGTACCACGTCGGTTGAAAAATCCGAGCGGCTTTCAGATCTGCTGAAGAAAAAAGGCATCAAGCACGTCGTACTGAACGCCAAGTTCCACGAGCGCGAAGCCGAGATTGTGGCACAGGCCGGCCGCAAAGGCGCGGTCACGATCGCGACCAACATGGCGGGCCGCGGCACCGATATTTTACTCGGCGGCAATCCGGAATTCATGGCCAAGCAGGAGATGGTCAAAAAAGGAATCGCGCAACAAATTCGGGTCGCGCAGGGCAAGATCGAAGGCCCGCAGGAAGATGGCCAGACGTCGATTTTTTATTACAACGGCAACGAATACATCGTCCCCACCGATAAGTGGGGAGACGCCTTCCAACGCTACAAACAGCAAACCGATGTCGAGCACGAGGATGTGATCAGTGCCGGGGGCCTGCATATTTTAGGAACGGAGCGGCATGAGTCGCGGCGCATCGATAACCAGCTTCGTGGCCGCGCTGGACGCCAGGGCGATCCGGGTTCTTCGCGCTTCTATCTCGCACTCGAAGATGACCTGATGCGCATCTTCGCCAAGGAGTGGGTCTCGACGCTGCTCCAACGTCTGGGCATGGAAGAGGGCGTTCCGATTGAGTCGAAAATGATTACCCGCCGCATCGAGACCGCGCAGAAAGCCGTAGAAGGCCAACATTTCGAGTCGCGCAAACACCTGCTCGAATATGACGACGTGATGAACAAGCAGCGTGAGGCGGTCTATGGCCTGCGCCGCCGCCTGCTCGAAGGCACCGATCAGAAAGATCTGATTCTGGAAGATTACGTTGCGGCGATTCTTGCGGAGCAACTGGAAGAGTATTGTCCCGAGAAGGCGCACATCGATGACTGGAACATGAAAGGCTTGAAGGACGCGATTTTCACGCGTTTCGGCGTGGATATCATGGCCGAGGGAATCAAGTCGGATTCAATGAGCCGCGGCGAACTGGGCGACGCCATCTTCGCCAAACTGAGAGAGCGTTACGACGCGAAAGAAAATCTGATAGGCCCTCAGGCCATGCGCCATCATGAGCGCATGATCATGCTGAGTGTGATCGACCAGCAGTGGAAAGATCACCTGCTCAGCATGGATCACCTCAAGGAAGGCATCGGGCTGCGCGGGTATGGCCAGCACGATCCTTTGGTCGAGTACAAGAAAGAATCCTTCGACATGTTCGAAGCGATGATGCGGCGCTTCCAGGAAGATACGGTCCGGTATCTCTACCTGATGCAGATTCTGGAGCGTCCGGCTGAGCCGCAGCGCCAGCCGCAGCAGGTCGAGGCCGCGCCCGCGCATGATGGAGACGGGAATGGGCGGCGTCCGCAGCGGATGGTCTCGACCTCAGCCGATGAGCTCGAAGAAGCCTTCATGCGACGCAAGCGCCGTGAACTCGAGCAGGCGCGCATGGCCGGAGGCGGCGAAGCGCAGCAGGTGCAGCAAGTCGTCCGCGGCCAGGAGAAGGTCGGCCGCAACGATCCATGCCCGTGCGGATCAGGGAAGAAGTACAAGAAGTGCCACGGAGCGTAGGGCCGCTCTATCAGCTTTCTATTGTGTCAAAGAATAGACGACGCCTCCATTGAAGCTGCCACCCGTGATTGTTGAGCCATACAGAAATCCGTTATGAATTACGAGATTGCCATACGTAGGCACCGATC
>JASLEQ010000025.1 GCA_030151135.1 Candidatus Sulfotelmatobacter sp.
GCAGCAAGCCAAACTCCTGCGCGTTCTTGAGTCCGGCGAAGTCGAACGTGTCGGTTCCTCGCGCTCTCGCCGGGTTGATGTAAGGGTATTATCTGCGACCAACACAGATCTTCCCGCCGCGTGCGCGTCAGGTCAGTTCCGGGAAGACCTCTTGTTTCGGTTGAATACTGTTGAAATCCGTATTCCCCCTCTCCGCGAACGGCGCGAAGATATCCCAGTGTTGGGAGCGCACTTTTTGGCTCGGTATGGGGCAAGGTATCGTAGGCCGGTGCAGAAGTTTGATCCCGCCGCAATTCAGGCGCTTGTGCAATATTCTTGGCCGGGAAATGTGCGGGAGCTCGATCATACGATTGAACGTGCCGTGCTCATGAGCCGAACACCTGAGATTCAGCCCGGAGATCTTTCTCTAAGTTCTCCGCGCGCTCAAAGTCAAAACCTGGAAGATCTAAGCCTGGAGGCCGTGGAAGCGGTCCTCGTCCGCAAGGCGCTTCAACGTTTCCAGGGAAATGTGACCCAGGCTGCGGAGGCTCTGGGATTGAGCCGCGGAGCGCTGTATCGACGTATGGAGAAATATGGGCTCTAGCTCGAGCCGCTTTCCATCCTCCCGTCCGAAAAAACGACACCGGCTACTCTACGAAAATCGAATCAGTCTCTATTCCTTCCTGGTTGCCTTGCCGGGGTTGATCGTCAGTGGCGTGCTGGTGTGGCTGCAGTCCTGGAGTATCGGTTCGCGCCTTACCGTGATTGGAGCGGAACTGTTCCTTTGGTGGCTTCTTGCACTTGCGCTGCAAGAACAAACCACTCGTCCTCTGCAGACTCTGGCAAACGTAATTGGCTCGCTGCGGGAGGAGGATTATTCGTTTCGGGCGCGCAATGCCGTTGCTGAGGACGCACTCGGTGAGCTATCGATCGAAGTCAATGCCCTCGCTGATATGTTGTCGGCAGAGAAAGTGCGGACCATTGAAGCGACAGCGCTACTGAGGCGCGTGGTAGATGAGATTGACGCACCCCTGTTCGCTTTTGATCCGACTACTTCTTTGCAGCTTGTAAACCCGGCCGGCACGCATCTTCTCCGACGAAATCAGAGACAATTGATGGGACGCAAAGCGGCCGAGATCGGGTTGGAAGCGTGCCTATCCGCTGAAAACGAAACTGTAGTCGAACTGCACGTAGGCGAATCCCGAGTCCGTTGGCTGTTGCGCAGAAGTTCATTTCGTCAGCATGGCGTTCCGCACACCTTGGTCGTCCTGTCGGATGTCAGCCGCGCGCTTCGAGAGGAAGAACGCAAGGCGTGGCAGCGATTGATTCGCGTGCTCGGACACGAACTCAGTAACTCCCTCGCTCCCATCAAGTCAATTGCCGGAAGCTTAGGATCTCGGGTATCAGGCGCGAATATCGATTCCGGGATACGTGCTGATCTCCAGCGTGGCCTCGACATAATCGAAACCCGCTCCGGTTCGCTCCAGCGTTTTCTGGAGGCTTATCGAAGGCTGGCACAGATGCCTTCGCCCACATTGATAGACGTGCCTTTAGCTCCGCTGATTGCAAGAGTGGCCGGCCTTGAAACCAGATTGAAAGTACACGTTCAGCAGGGACCGGATATCTCCTTCCGGGCCGATCCCGACCAGTTGGAGCAGATGCTTATCAACTTAATCCGCAACGCTGTCGATGCGGTCCTTGAGGCAGCAGTTGCTGTGGCGAAAGATCAGAGCTCAGATTTGAATCAGGGACTTAGCGACAGCGATGGAGTCGTTGTGAGATGGACGGCCGACACTGACTACGTGGTTCTGGAAGTTGAGGACAATGGTCCGGGTTTGTTAAACCCAGCGAACGTGTTTACCCCTTTTTACACGACGAAGGCAAACGGAAGTGGAGTGGGTCTGGTTCTGTGCCGTCAAATCGCGGAGGCACATCACGGAAGTATTGAAATTCGCAATCGATCGGATGCGCGCGGATGTCTGGTGAAGGTAACCCTGGCAAGATCCTGACAACCGACGCTACTTTGGTGACAACATTAGAACCTGTACATAAGCGTTAGCTCAAGGAACGAATTGAACGAGCGATTCGCCAATTGCGCCCGAGTGAGAACCGCATTCGTGGCATCCGTCACCGTATCGTGGTACGCGTAGATACCCAAACTTTCGCGGAAGAACAGGCGACGCTTCAGCGAGGGCGATGGCAGAAAGAAGCTGATTCGTGGCCCATGCGATCCATTTTGCTTGTCAGTTCCCGACAAGAAGTAGTCGACGCCGATTCGCATGCTGAACTCCCCTTGGCAATTCTCATGTCGGCAGCTACCGGTGAAGAAGTCTTTGTTTCCCCCGAAGGATGGTTGCCAGTAGCTCTCCCGTTGCTTTCCAGAGAACACTTCAGTCCAGCGAGCACCTCCGCCGAGTGACCAGGCGGAAGCTATTCCGAAATACATTTCACCATTCAGGCCCCGGTCGTACCCCGTAGAATCTCCCGCATCGGCGTTGTCCTTGCGACCATTGTCGTACGAGCCGTTGAGGTCGAGTATCAGGTGGTCTGAATCAACTCGGAATCCAGCGCCACCCAGGAGGGCAAAGGGATGATAATTCGCACCCATGCCCTCCGCTCCTCCAAAAATGAACGGTCGGGGAAGCAATTCGTGCACATCGAACGAAGGTTGACTGGAGTTTTGCGCCAGTGTTGGAAGCGCACAAAGCAAGATGGTAAGAAAAATATAACTTCGCATAGTTGCTGAAACCTGAAAACATTTG
>JASLEQ010000027.1 GCA_030151135.1 Candidatus Sulfotelmatobacter sp.
ACCTCTTGTCGAGAAGCCTTCAGCCGATAGTCCCATGAGCCCCCGTCGAAAAAAACGTTGCCGGGTGCGAGGCAATTGACGCGAATTCCGGCGGAAGCTACCATTCGCGATAAATTCTTGCTGTAATTGACAAGCGCAGCCTTGGCGGCGCTGTAGGGGAGAGGAGCTGCGGTTGCCTCGACCGCAACGATCGACGCCACGAAAAGGATGCTGCCACCCTTAGGTTGCAGATACGGAATCACCGATTGCGCCAAGCGCACTGAGCCGAAAAAGTTGATGTTGAACAGTCGCTCCCACTCCGCAAAGTCTTGTTGCCAGCCTGGCTTGCCTTTCCCAGCGCCAATGTTTGAAATCAGTATGTCTGGACCGCCCCATTTTCGATTGACAGCGGCATAGGCGTTATCGATAGTGCCGCGATCGGTCATGTCTCCCCGAATACCAAGGACCTTGTCTCCGAACTGTGCAGATAAAGCGCGAGTCGCTTGATCCAGAGTATCGCTGTCGCGGCCTGTGATGCACACGCGGCAGCCCTCAGCCAGCAAAGTCGAGGCGATAGCCCTGCCAATTCCTTTGGTGGAACCGGCGACGAATGCTACGCGATTGTTGAGCTGAAGATCCATCTCTCTAGCTGCAGTAGCGGCGAAGGAAGGCAAGCTGTTGCTGAATCCAGTTCACTTCGTCGCCATCATTCCCTCTCGCCACCTGTAGCGTAAATCCACCGGAGTACCCAATCTTGCGAATACTTCTGAAAACGTCGTCAAAGTCGGCACTCCCTTGTCCCAAAGGCTTGCTTGCTACTTTTCCATCTGGCAGGCGTTGGCGATCTTTGATATGGATACTGCCGATGCGATGACCATAGGCCGCGAATTCTTCTGAAGCGACATAGCCTAGACCCGAACTGTTGCCGGTATCATAGTTTACTTTGACTGACGGATGTGGGATGCGGGCAAGAAACGACGCAAACTCAGATGGTCCGAAATCGGCTTCCAAATGCAGTTCGACGCTGAGTTCGACCGACAGTGGAAGAGCGCGTTCGAGAACTCCCAGAACAGCGACCTTCTCCTCCTCTGTGCGGATGGAGGAAGCATCAACGAATGGGAGGACCACTCGCGAAGCGGCAATGGCTTTCGCCCAGCGTAACAGACTGTGAAGCACGCTTTCACGCTGCCGCTGCTTCTCTTGAGAGCAGCGTATCAGCGGGAAATCCATCAGCCAATCGGCGCAAACCGCGGGTGTACTAATACCGGTCTTCCGCCTCAAATCATTCAGTTCCACGACACCCTGCGCCGTCGTAATTGGGTTCACAGCTGCGCCATAGTCATCGTAAATCCACTCGATGTAGGTGAGACCGGCTTGCGACGCCCGCGAAAACTCCTCGCGCCATGAATTTCGCGGAAAAGACTGGAAACGCCCATCCTCAGGAGGGCTGAGACGCCCTTGCATGATCCCAAATCTGGGTGACCGAGCTATCATCGGCTCGCTCATTCGGGCAGCGGTTCTACGATCATATTGGCCAAAAACTCTTCGCGAGGTAGAAACGGGAACAGATCTTCCAAGGGTTTTGAGATAAACGAGCCATCTGGCTTCTGATAGGACTGCAGACGTGGTGCACGCATTTCATCCGGTACTACATTCACGTCGCAGACTACTGGTCCTTTCATTTTCAGAATTCGTCGAACGTCAGCTCCCAGGTTCGCCTGATTTTCGATTTTCGCCGCACCCAAGCCGAACGCCGCGCCCACTTCAGTGAGACTGGGGACAGTAAGGCCGTTGGTTCTGTCGGAACCCAACTTCGATTCCCCAAAATAAGCCTTCTGCGATGCCCGAATCGAAGCGTAACCATCGTTATTCAACACGAAGAACTTGATTGGCAACTGCAATCGGCGGATAGTCTCCAGTTCCTGGATATTGAACATGAAGCCACCATCGCCATCCACTGCAACCACCTCGCGTCCTGGATTCGCAGTTGCGACAGCGATTGCCATTGGGATTGCATAGCCCATCGCTCCCAACCCGGCAGTATGAAAAAGGCGCTGGGAATGTAGCGTGGGAAAAGCTAGCAAATAGATCTCAATGGCTGATCCTGAATTACCGACTACGAGTCTGTCTTCTGGTTTGACTTCAGTACCGATGACCTCTGCGAGATTAAACACCGAGACTGGCCCGAGCGGTTTGCGGTGTTCCTCCGTCACCACCGGATAGCGGTTTTTCCAGTCCGCACAACGCGAATCCCATGCCGAATGATCCGGCAGTAGGATGGAGCTCCTCTGACGCAATAGCTCCGCTAGGAAGTTCTTCGCATCCGACTGAATTGGCTGCTGAATGTGCGGATGGAGCTTATCCAGTTCTGCCCGGTCAATATCCACCACCGCCTTATGCGCACCTCGTGCCAAGTTCTGTGGCGCATATCCAGTGATCGCAAAATCGAGACGCGCGCCGATCGCTAAGAGAAAATCGGAATTCTGAAGGGCGAAATTCGCCCCACGAGCCGCCACGGAACCTGGTCTTCCAACGTATAAAGGATCGTTACTCGGAACAAGATCTGCGGCGCACCAGGTCGCCACCATTGGAATTCCAAGCAGCTTTCGAAGTTCTTCGAACTCCTTTTCGGCATGTGACAGACGTATCCCGTTGCCAGCAAAAAGCAAAGGACGTTGCGACTGGTTCAGCTTTGCGATCAGATTCCTAACTTCATTCTCGAGCGAGTTGCCCGCAAGTGGTTCTGGAAGCTCTGCTGGATTAAATCCACGCAACGATTCGGGGTCTTCAATCGGAGAAGCTTGCACATCGAGCGGGATATCAATCCATACGGGGCCCGGGCGATCGCGCAGAGCGATATGAATCGCCTTCTCCAAATGGTAGCGGATGTCATTCGGGTCGAGAACCGTGACAGCATATTTTGTGATCGACTTTACGATCGACACAATATCTAGCTCTTGGACCCCAAGCTGACGCATGCCGAGCGGCCGACCGTCTTTGTCGAACATGCGATCAGGCCTCTTGACCTGCCCGGATATAACCAGCATCGGTGTAGAGTCCAGCCATGCGCCGGCCACTCCTGTAACAGCGTTGGTGCCTCCTGGACCGGTTGTAACCATACATACGCCAAGATGATTGGTCGCTTTCGCGTAGCCTTCGGCGCAGATGGCACTGGCTTGTTCGTGCGAGTTGCAAACTGGCTCGATCCCCGGCTGGCAAGCGAGCGAGTGATTCAAATGCATCGCTCCGCCACCCGTGACCAAAAACACGTGCTTGACGCCTAGCTTGGCGACAAAGCGGACCACATAGTCGGAAAGTTTCATCATTTCAATCTTAGAAAGGGGTTCACGAAGATCATGGGGCGTAGAGGGCTTTAGTCCCTCAAGAAGACTTCCTGCGCGCTGAGACCCCGCGCATCCAAAAGCGCATCCATCAACTCGCGAACTGCACCATTGCCTCCGGGAGCTTTGCAGATGAAATTCGCGCGAGCTAATACTATCCTTGCTGCATTTGCTGGCGCGGCGGATAAGCCTGCAATTGCCATTGCAGGCAGATCGTTAATGTCGTCCCCCATGAAACAGGTTTCCGCAAGCTTTACTCCGGCGGTAGCACTGAATTCGCGTAGCGCCGACGCCTTATCGCGGCACCCCTTAACGACATGGCGGATCAGCATCTTGCCAGCGTAACGATCCACCAGAGGGCTGTTTTCGCCAGAAATCAGTGCCAAAATTAGTCCGGCACGACGTGCTAAAGAAACGCCCATGATGTCGGCAAAACAAAAACGCTTCCACTCTTGCCCGTCAGGGCCCCACCACAACCCGCCATCACTGAGCACACCATCGACGTCAATAGCGACAGCCTGAATCTGCTTCAGGCTGACCGCTCCGGGATTTTCCTGAACCATGCCGTTAGACCATAGCGCCGACGCGGCGGAGTTTCTTAATGATCGGGACCTCACGCTCGTAGACGCGCTTGATTCCATCACCCTTGGCCTGTTCCCACAATCGAATGTCGCGCACCAAACGGGAGATGCCGTTGGGCTCCAAGGACGCCGCGTGATCCGAGCCCCACATGGCACGGTCCAAAGTGATGTGACGTTCCACGCAGCAAGCACCGAGAGCGGCAGCGGAGACGCTCGTCGGGATTCCAGTCTCATGGCCAGAATAGCCAATGGGCACGCGATATCGCTCAGCCATCGTCGGTATAGCGCGGAGATTCAATTCGTTGTAATGCGCTGGATACGTGCTGGTCGCGTGCATCAGAACGAGATCATTCTTGCCCAAAACTTCAACGGCGTGATCAATCTCGGCATAGGTG
>JASLEQ010000056.1 GCA_030151135.1 Candidatus Sulfotelmatobacter sp.
CATCTTTTGACATCCTTATTCCCACATCGCAGGTCCCGGACACAAAACTGGTCGATGTGTTGCACATGCAGCAGGCCATTTTGAATCAGCTTGCCGCTGTTCCGGGTGTGAATTCGGTTGCGATTACTTCAGAACTCCCCATGATCGAGACCCGTAATATCAATCCCGTCTATGCTAGCGACCGCGCCTATCAAAATGGGGAAATCCCGCCTTTGAGCCTGCAAAAATTCGTGTCGCCAAATTTTTTTATGACTATGGGCATACCGCTGATTGCTGGACGGGATATCACATGGCAAGAGGAGCTTGAGAAACGCCCGGTGGCGCTTGTGTCGGAAAATTTAGCGCGCCAATATTGGGGATCGCCAGCCGCTGCCATTGGGAAACTGATTCACATCGGCTCGACCGATCCGTGGCACGAAGTGATAGGAGTGGCAGGGGATGTACACGACCGCGGCGTGAACCAGGATCCTCCAATGTCGGTCTATTGGGGGCTATTTCAGGAAAACTTTGCGACACAGAAAGAACTCCTGCCCCGCTATGTCCACTATGTGATTCGCACACCACGCGCGGGGTCTGCTTCATTCTTCAACGACAGCGAACGTGCGGTGTGGTCCGTGAATCACGATCTGCCGCTTGCCTATAACAAAACAATCGGCGAACTGTACACCAAATCCATGGCGCGGACTTCGTTCACCCTGGTTCTGCTTTCGGTTGCAGGAGCGATGACGCTGTTGCTAGGCATCATTGGACTTTACGGTGTGATCGCGTACGCGATCTCGCAACATACACGCGAAATTGGCATCCGCATGGCTCTGGGTGCGCAGCGTACGGCACTCATCCGGATGTATCTCCGTGAAGGACTGCTACTAACAGTGATTGGCGTGATGAGTGGCGTTGCAGTTGCAGTTGCAACGATGCGTCTGATGAGTTCGCTGCTATATCACGTGAGCCCTCTAGATCCGTGGACTTATTTTGCGGCAACGATTTCAATCATTATTATTGCGTGCATTGCGACCTATGTGCCGTCGCGGAAAGCGGCGGTCGTGGACCCGATGCATGCGCTGCGGGCGGAGTGAACGCTCTCGAAGAAATGTGAGGGAAGTGGCCTCGACGTTGTCGTGGTTCAAGGGGTGAGACAAACCTTCCGCCCGTTGGGAAATGTGGGGACAGACGGAACGTGCCCATTTTCCAAGCCGAGGTAAAGAGGGAGCGTTCCATCTTTCCCCGAATTTTGTGGGGAGAGTGCTAGCGCCGTAGGGACGGGATCACGGTTACATATGCTGCTTGCTGCCAGATCTGTCCGCCTGTGTATTGCACGGCGCCGGTCTTCGGATTGAAGCTATAGACGTCGTACAACCACGGATTGCTGAACTGCGTGTCTTGCGTGTAGAGGAAGGCATTGTCTGGGGCGAAGGCCTCGACGAGTCCTTCGAGATAGTAGTCCGTATTGAGGATCTGCTTGGCTGCGAGATCGATCTGTGTGACCTGCGTGCTGTCGCCTGAGGTCTGCAGGAAGAGCCATTGTCCCGAGGGATCGACTGCCGCAGTGAACGCGTAGCCGCAGGCCTCGAGCACATCGGCATTGCAGCTGAACAGAGGCGGTGAGCCGCCGTTCAGGCCGTAGATGTTGATTGAGTTTCCACCCGGAGCGTAATCCCACCAGGAGAAATCAACGATCGATGTGGGAGTGATGGTCACGTTATTTCCTACCTCAAACGCACCATCTCCGGAAAGCAGGAATTTGTCTGGACCTGCTCCGCCGGTACTTTGATTGACCATGCGGGAGTAGTAATTTGAGATCGTGCCTCCGTCATGGAAGAGATAACAGTTCCAGCTTTCATACATCGCCGTGCCATCATTATTGAATCCTGACAACACAAGCTCGGCGCTGTTCAGACTGCTGCCGCAGTTGAGGTTCGTTGGGTACTGCACCACCGGCTTTGGGTCTTCCTGAACCAATCCCGTGTCGGGGTCGACAACGAACTTGCGAAGCTGCGCAAGGAGTTCTCCCTGAGCGTCGTAGTTATTCTGCACCGCGTAGGCTAACTTTCGGTTGGGACTGATCTCAAAATTTGAGGTCGTGTCATTTCCCATTCCGAAGCTCAGCTCTTGTAGGGCCGGTAAGCGAGGCACTCCATTGGATTCGGTCGCAAAGACCCAGAGGTTTACGCTGGCCTCGCTGTCTCCGCCGGTTACATAGAGGAAATGACCGTCCGCGGAGGGCTGGACAATGGCCCAGTCCGCGTAGTTTGGCGCTCGTTCCGGGAACAGGTTGATGGCTTCGCCCTGCTGCGTGGGCATGCCAGTTTCACGGTCGATGATATAGGTCTGCACAGTTGCGCCGTTCAGCATGTACACCACTTCCAGTGGCGGCTGAGCTGGGCTGGTTTGGGCAATTGCGTTTGCTGACAGAATCAGACACACCGAGGCGATGAGAATCGACGAAAGGCCAACTCGCATGGTTGACGCTCCTGGCGCGGGCGGGTATGAGCGCACATTGGATGGCAATCCCGGACGACGCTGTTGCCGTGAGGATCATTTCCTCCGCGGAGTCACCGTGAGAAAACCCAAGAAGCGGCTCAAGAATTTGCGGAGTTCGTGGGAGGGCGAGAAAAATTGACGATAGCCTGTTTCCGTAAGTGACTCGGCTGTAACCGGTTCGATATAAATCATCAAAATCAAAACACTTGTAGGGTTACCTAAAAATCGTTAGGTCTATCCGGCGGTAAGGTGCGTTGCGAACTGGACGGTAAGCTGCTCGAACGGCCGAGGTTGGTGAGATATCGGACGTGCAGCTACCAAATTGATCGAACGAGGGGACTTCTGAGAATCCTTTCGTCTTGCGTGACAAGGGTGAGCCCATATGCGCGGGCCGTGGCCCCGATCAACCGGTCACCGGGATCCCTGGGATATGTTTCAGGGAACGACGTGCTCAGGTCTGCGATCTCGGGGGTAACTTCCAGTATCTTCACACCCGTGTCGTCGAGAATGCTCTGGATGGAATTTGCGACGGAACCCGCTCCTCGCAAGCGGTTCCTTTGAAATAAAAGAGCCATCTCCCACAGGCTGATCGATGCGATCGCACAACTGCGATTCCGCTGCGACCTCCGAATCTCGCGGTCTGCAGTTCGCGATAGACGGGATGGATCGCTCGTCATCCAAACCAGAACGTGAGTGTCAAGCAGGATCACTTCAAAGCCTCCCAATCGTCTGGAGGTATGAGAGGCTCCACAATGTCACCCAGGATCTCGATCTTTCCGGCGAGGCGGCCCGGTATCCATTCTTTGGCCGGATCGGCCGGAACCAATTTGGCGATGGGTTTTCCCCGCTTGGTGATCACGACAGGGGTGCGCGTAGCGCTCACTTGATCCATCACCTGCAGACAACGGGCCTTGAATTCGCCGGCCGCCATCGTCTTCATATAGTCACCTCAATCTGACCATGGTCATTCTAACATGCCCCAGATCGACGAGTGGCGGCGGCCGTTCGTCTAGTCGTAGTACTCCAGGCCCAGGTGCGTGATCAATTCTTCGCCCTTGAGGTGGCGCAGCGTGTTCTTCAGCTTCATCATCTGGATGAACAAGTCATGCTCTGGATACAGTCCGGGGACTGTCATCGGCGACTTGAAGTAGAAGCTAAGCCACTCCTGGATGCCGAGGCCCTTCAGCTCTGAGCAGCGCTGTGCCAGGTCCATGAACAGGACCAAGTCGAGCACGATCGGAGCGGCGAGGATCGAATCGCGGCAGAGGAAGTCGACCTTAATCTGCATGGGGTAGCCGAGCCATCCGAATATGTCGATGTTGTCCCAGCCTTCCTTATTATCCCCGCGCGGCGGGTAGTAGTTGATGCGCACCTTGTGGTACATGTTCCCGTACAGTTCGGGATAAAGTCCGGGCTGCAGGATGTGCTCGAGCACGCCCAGCTTTGATTCTTCCTTGGTTTTGAAAGACCCGGGATCGTCGAGCACTTCGCCATCGCGGTTGCCGAGGATGTTGGTGGAATACCATCCGCTGAGCCCAAGCAGACGAGCTTTGAATGCGGGCGCGAGCACGGTCTTCATCAGCGTCTGACCAGTCTTGAAGTCCTTGCCGCAGATTGGCGCTTCGTTCTTGCGGGAGAGTTCAAGCATCACCGGCAGATCGACGGTGAGATTCGGCGCGCCGTTAGCGAACGGGACGCCTTCCATCAACGAAGCGTAGGCATACATCATCGAAGGCGCAATCATCTCGTCGTTCTCGCGTAGCGCCTTTTCGAACGCTTTCAATGACTGATGCGCTTCGGTCGGCTCGATGTAAGACTCCGTGGATCCGCACCACATGGTGATCAGGCGGCTGGCGCCACTGGACTTCTTGAAGTCGCGAATGTCCTGCCGGAGTTGCTCGGCCAGGTCCATCTTCGACTTGCCCTTCTTCACGTTCGGCCCGTCAATCTTCTTCACATAGTTGTGATCGAAGACGGCTGCGCGCGGCGTGATCGACGACAGGAACGGCTTGAGTTGTTCGAGGAGACGATAGTCGAGGACCCCGGCATTCGACGCGGCTTCGTACATGTTGTCTTCGAAAATGTCCCAGCCGGTAAAGACCAGGTCATCGAGCCCGGCGAGGGGGACGAATTCCTTGACTTTAGGAGACCGGCCGTCGGTGCGTTTGCCGAGGCGGATGGTGCCCATCTGGGTGAGCGATCCGATCGGCTTGGCGAGTCCTTTGCGAATCGCCTCCACGCCAGCGACGAAGGTCGTGGCAACCGCGCCCATGCCGGGAATCATGACTCCGAGCTTTCCTTTGGCCGCTTCCACAGTGCCAGTATCGGTCACCGCAGGCTTGGTTTTCCGTGAACTGCTGCTGCGAGCCGCCAGCTTCATCTCACGGCCGGCGCGTTCGGCGTGGGCCAGAGCGGTCTCCCGATGCTCGTGCTCGCGAGCGGCAGATGCGGTGGAAAACTGCTTACGGTGGCGACGGCCGTCGGCGTCCCACCAGTCGGCCATGAATACTCCCGGGCGCTTCTGATACATGTATGAGTCCTTTCTAGGTGGCGGTGGCTAGTCACCGTCACCAACCATGTTTTCACAGGCGAGGGCATCCTGGCAATAACAGATCTCCTGAAGCGAGCCAAACAGCCACTGACCGGTCCCAATATCCCGCTGACCCGGTCGAGCGGAGAGTATGCGCGCCACCGCGAGCGGGCGACACGCCGCTGGTGATTGTTCTGATCGATTCTTTCAATTGGACTGTTGCCCCACTTCCAGGGCACACTGGAATCAC
>JASLEQ010000062.1 GCA_030151135.1 Candidatus Sulfotelmatobacter sp.
GCTGGTGCTAGGCTAGGGGGTTGAATTTCTTGGAGAGTAGTTACCTGTGTCGATGGAACTAGGGATCGTTGGGGTGATCGGAGTGCTGGTGGGCACTGTTTTCACTTGGCTTGCGCTACGCTCGCGCACGGCCCGGCTGGAAGCGCAGTTGTCCGCACGGGAAGCGGAATTTGCCACCGCGAAAGCCGAGCTGGCACGGATTTTGGAGGACCAGCGATCACTGGTAGAGAGCCGGGCGAGGCTCGAGTCTGCCCTGGAACTCGAGCGAAAGGCCAGCAACGAGAAAATCGAATTGTTGACGAAATCCACCGAGCGCGCGACCGAAGACCTGCAAAATGCCTTCAAAGCCCTCGCTTCTGACGCGCTGAAGAGCAACAGCACATCCTTTCTGCAAGTCGCCCAAGAGACATTGAAAAGATTTCAGGTTCAGGCGCAGGGAGATTTGGATGCTCGGCAAAAGGCAGTCGCGGATCTGGTGGCCCCGGTGCGCGAATCGCTGAGCAAAGTCGATGAACAGATCCAGCAGATGGAGAAAGAACGCATCGACGCCTACGGAGGGTTGCGCCAGCAGGTCGAGTCTCTGATCAGCACGCAGCGAGAATTGCAGTCGCAGACTGGCAACCTGGTTCGGGCCTTGCGCACGCCGAATGTACGAGGTCGCTGGGGAGAAATTCAACTTCGGCGCGTGGTCGAGATTGCGGGCATGCTCTCTTACTGCGACTTTGCAGAGCAGGAAACGATCACGACCGAGAGCGGGCGATTGCGGCCGGATCTCGTGGTCAAATTGCCCGGTGGGAAACAGGTTGTAGTCGACGCGAAGACTCCCTTGCAGGCGTTTCTCGATGCCTTCGAAACCAGCGACGAAGAATCCCGTCGCGTGTGCCTCGCGAATCACGCGCGGCAGGTACGAGATCACATCAATACCCTGGCCGGAAAGAAATACTGGGAGCAGTTCGAGTCGACGCCGGAATTTGTCGTGATGTTTCTTCCCGGAGAGACCTTCTTCAGCGCTGCGCTAGAACAAGATACCGGGCTTATTGAGCACGGTGTCTTGAATAAGGTAATTCCAGCTTCTCCAACGACTTTGATCGCCCTTCTGAAAGCCATTAATTATGGGTGGAACCAGGAGAAACTGGCCCGGAATGCCCACGAGATCAGCGCTCTCGGCAAGGAACTGCACGAGCGTCTGCGAAAACTCGCCGGTCACATCAGTTCAGTGGGCACCAATCTCGACCGGGCCGTCGAAGCTTATAACCAGGCCGTTGGATCATTAGAGAGCCGAGTACTGGTCTCGGCGCGTAAGTTTGCGGAGTTGGGAACCTCGGTGGCCGAGGAAATTGCTCCGGTCGAGCCGATCGAAACAACCGCCCGGGCTCTGTCGTTCGACTGGGACGAGGAACCCCTCGTCGATATCAGCAAACACGATGACCGCAAGGCGGGCTGAGAACGCTCAGGACCCGGTCAGCAGACTTGATCTCGGACTTCTGAAAGCCATACTCCCCTCGGAAGGCGCATCCAACAATTGAAGTCGAAGCGCCTAAGCTGGTGGAATTCCACAGGAAAGCTGATACGTAATTCCACATAAACCTTCAAAAAGGCATATCCGCTGTTCGAAACGGCATCTATAATTTTGGAAGCGGCTTTGCTCTTTAGACTTACGCCGCGTTCCGGGAGTCCATAGGTGGCAGCGAAGTTGCTCATAGAAGACCTGGAGGAACGTTGCTCCCCTCCGCCACCGCCCTCCAGGGGCTCGGGAGCGGTGCGCAAGTCCATGAATCGAGAAAGCCAAGCTCGCTTTGTCGCCGTTTTACTGTTCCTGCTAACGGTAGCGGCAGTCGTGTTTGCCGGCTTCAACTTCGAGAAGGAAGGTCAATCGGCCGTTCCGGACGATGGTGTCTGGTGGGTGGAACGCGGCGGGCACCTGATCGCCGACCGCATTGACATCCACGGCCAAGGCGCTCAAGCGGGAATCAAGGTTAACGACGAACTGGTTTCGGTTAACGGAGAGGAAATCAAGAACACTCCCGGGCTGGAGCGTCAGCTCTACTCGACCGGCGTTTGGCACAAGGCTTCGTACTCCCTGTTGCGCGATTCGGTTGCCCTGGACTCGAAAGTCCTGCTCGTCCCCGCCGACCGGTCTCTCAATAACTGGCTCCGGCTGATCGCGCTGATCTATCTCGGCATCGGTCTGTATGTGCTGCTGCGCCGCTGGACCGCGGTGGGTTCGACCCATTTCTACATTTTCTGTCTCATCTCCTTTGTCGCGTATTCCTTCAAGTACACGGGCAAGCTGAATGATTTTGACTGGACAATCTACTGGTGCAACATCGTCGCCTGGATCGTGCAGCCGGCACTGTTCCTGCATTTCGTCCTGACTTTCCCGGAGAAGCGGAGGGCAGTGCGTCAACGGCCATGGCTACTAGCGCTGGCATATGTGCCGGGAGTGTTGCTGCTGGGAAGGCACATCATTGCGCTTCGCCTCGCACAGGCCAGCGGCAATTTGCGCTGGGACATGGACCGGCAGGAAATCGCCTATGGTGCGATCTTGTTTCTGGTTGCCGCGGGCGTGCTCTTCTACAGCTACCGGCTGGCGAGCACTACGATCCTGCGCCAGCAGTTGAAGTGGGTGACACGCGGCACAATTCTGGCCGTCGTCCCTTATACGCTGTTTTACGTCATTCCATACTTGATGGGTTCGCTGCCGGGCGCCGGCATGAAGCTGTCGGTGCTTTCATTAGGATTGCTTCCGCTCACATTCGGATACGCCATCTTCCGTTACCGCCTGATGGATGTCGATCTGATTTTCAAGCGGGGCGTGGTTTACACTTTGGCCGCGGCGGCGGTAGTCGGAACGTATTTCGCGCTGGTCGCGGGCGTTGCCACACTTGTGCATTCGCGGCAGCCGAGCACTGGCCCCGTAGGATTGATTCTGGCGGTCGTCGTCACAGCGCTATTGTTTGATCCGGTTCGAAACTGGATTCAGGACCGCGTCGATCATCTCTTTTACCGTACCGTATACGACTACCGGCGCACGCTGATCGAGTTCGGACGCGAACTCAGTTCCGAGACAGATCTGAACGCGTTGCTCTCGTCGGTGCTCGACCGCCTCTCGCGCACGCTGGCCGTGGATCGGGTTGCGATCTTCCTGCGGGCAAGCGAAGAATCAGAGAGCTTTGTGTTGTCCAAGTCCGCCGGCATGAATCCGATGGGCAGAATGGATCTTGCGTTTCTAAGCGCTCCGCGCCCGGAGCCCGCGGGACATATGTTCTTCGAAAACACGCACCAGGTTCCGCGCGAGACGGCAGGGTCACAGGATGCGATCGCAAAACTCGATCTGAACTACTACATCCCGTGCCGCGCGCAGCAGAAGACGGTGGCGGTGCTCGGCCTGGGAAAGACTAACAAGGGCGACTTCCTTTCCAGCGAAGACGTGGAACTGCTCGAGACGCTCGGCGGCTACCTTGGGATCGCGATTCAAAACGGCCAACTCTACGCATCACTGCAGCAAAAGGTGGCGGAATATGAACGCCTGAAGGATTTCAACGAGAACATCGTGGAATCCATCAATGTGGGCGTGATGGCGCTTGACATGGAAGACCGCATCGAGAGCTGGAATGCGCAGATGGAAGTGATGTATGCGTTGCCGCGATGGCAGGTTCTTACCCAGCCGCTGCGGGGCATCTTCCCTTCCGAGTTTGCGGAAGAGTTTTACCGTGTCCGGCAGAATCCCGGGATCAACAATCTCTACAAGTTCCGCCTCGCAACGCCAGCAGGCGAGACGCGAACCGTGAACGTCGCGATTGCGCCGCTGGTCACTCGCAAATTCCAGGTGATCGGGCGGCTTGTGATCATGGACGACATCACCGACCGCGTAGAGCTTGAAAATCAGCTTTCACAAGCGGACAAACTGACATCCATCGGGTTGCTGGCGGCTGGCGTAGCGCACGAAGTCAACACGCCGTTGGCTGTGATTTCGTCGTACACGCAGATGCTTGCGAAGCAACTCAACGGCGACCCGCAGAAATCTGGACTGCTCGACAAGATCACCCGGCAGACGTTCCGCGCATCAGAGATAGTAAATAACCTTCTGAATTTTTCGCGCACCAGCGGCACGGAGTTCACCAACGTCGACATCAATAAAGTGATCACCGACACGCTGGCGCTGCTGGAGCACCAGTTTAGAACGGCGAAGGTGCAAGTGATTTCCGATCTCACGCCAGGCATCTCTCCCATTGATGGCAACCCCGGGCGGCTGCAACAAGTGTTTTTGAATTTGTTTTTGAACGCCAAGGATGCAATGGTCGGAGGTGGACAATTGCGAATTGCCACCAGCAACGGGGACTTGGTGAGCGTACGGGTGAGCGACACGGGATCCGGGATCGCTCCTGAATTCATCCAGCGGATCTACGATCCTTTCTTCACCACGAAAGCGACGCCAAAAGAAGGCCAGAGCCGGGGTACCGGACTGGGTTTGTCCGTGACTTACGGAATTATCCAGGAACATGCCGGGAAGATTCGGGTCGATAGCGAGCCCGGCATCGGCACAACCTTTGCCCTCGATTTTCCATTGAGCAGGAAGGCAGTACATGTCTGAAGCAGCAGTAATCTCGCGAGGAGTAGCCAGCCGCAGTTCCTCGCCCGCCGGCACAGTATTGATCGTCGATGACGAGGCGGAGATCCGCGAGTCCCTGCAAACATTGCTCGAACTGGAAGGATTCGAAGTCGAGACCGCAGGGAGCGGCGAAGACGGACTTGCCGCCATGGCTGGGCGTCCGTTCGATCTCGTTTTGCTCGATCTGACGCTTCCGGGCCGCAACGGGATGGAAATTTTATCCGAGATCCGCACCCACGATACGCGGCTTCCCGTCATCATGATCACGGCGTATGGAACTGTTGAAAACGCGGTGCGTGCGATGCAGTCCGGTGCAGCGAACTTCGTTCAAAAGCCCTGGGACAACGAAAAACTGCTCGCGGACGTTCGCGCGGCGGTGGGATGGCGGCGTGCAGAAGAAGAGAATGTCCAGCTTAAGCGCGCCCTGAAACAACGATACAACTTCGAAAATATCGTGGGCAAAAGCGAGCCCATGCTGAAGATTTTCGATCTCGTTGCCCAAGTGGCGAACAGCCGTTCGACTGTCCTACTGCAAGGGGAGAGCGGGACCGGAAAAGAGGTCATTGCGAAAGCGATCCACCTGAATTCCCCGCGGCGCGGCAAGCCGTTCGTCCCCGTCAATACCGGCTCGATGCCGGCGGATCTTCTTGAGTCGACTTTGTTCGGCCATGTGAAGGGCGCATTTACCAGCGCAATCGCTTCAAAGAAAGGCTTATTCGAAGTAGCCGATAAGGGGACGCTGTTCCTCGATGAAATCGCCACGATGGGCCTTGAAACGCAGGCCAAGATTCTACGTGTGCTTCAGGACCGGCGCTTCATGCATCTTGGCGGAATCTCGGAAATCCAGGTCGATGTCCGGATCATCGCCGCGACCAACATTGATCTGCGCCAAATGGTGCGGGAAGGTCGCTTCCGCGAAGATTTGTTCTACCGGCTGAACGTCATTACCATTGAGTTGCCGCCGCTGCGCCAGCGCAAGGAAGATATTCCTCTACTGGTCGATTTCTTTCTAAGGAAATATGCGGAAGAAAATAGCCGCTCGACTCCGCGGATCACTCCCGAAGCATTGCGTCCTTTAATGGCGTATTCGTGGCCTGGGAATGTGCGTGAGTTGGAAAATGTGATTGAGCGGGCGGTCGTGCTCTCGTCCGGCCCTGAGATTCATATCGACCTGTTGCCCGATTCCCTACTCGGACGCGGTTCCTCTCTTTCGCTGCACGACGCGCCCTCAGACGCGTCCTTGTTTGAAATTGTCGAAGACGTCGAGCGGCGCATCATCACTGACATGCTCGAGCGCTGCAACTGGAACCAGACTGAAGCCGCAGAGCGATTTCACGTGCCACTCTCGACTCTGAATCAGAAAATTCGCCGCCTGAATATTGAAATAAAAAAGAAGGGACGCGCTTAAACAGCTAGAACAACCTGCCAATCGAGAAATTCACCCGGCTCTGCCCAGTCGGGCTGACACTGCCCGCCAGCGTAATCGGTCCAACGATCGTATCGGCAATCACACCCAGGTTAAAGCTGCCGCGCACCACCACTGGCCCAGGGTCGCCGGCACGGGTGCCAAAGGTTGATCCCGCTTCGTACCAGCCTCCCCAGTAAATTCTCTTGCCAACCAACTGCGGCAATTTATACAGATCGCGACGAAAGCCAAACGAAGCATAGGCGTAATGATTCCCAAGAAACTCATCGGGAAGATACGCGCCGAGTCGAAACGGCCCGCCCAACTGAAAAACCTGAAAAGGCCCGGCAACGCCCTGAAAACTCGTTCCTCCGGAGATGTCGGTAAAGAGCGAGGTCTTTGGCCCCAAGGGAAAGAAGTTCGAGGTCTCGAGGTCGAGTTGGTTGATCGGCTTGGGCATGGCCGGACTTTGCAAGGTCCGGGATAGCGCGGCAACGACGCGCGTTCCGCTGCTTGGTACTGAGGGGCTATCTTGCCCGTCCCAAACATAGCGGGCCCGGAATTGCCCGGTCGTGCCGTGCACGATTGGGAGGCCGGTGGCGCCGACCAGCGGCGCGAGTTTGCCGTCATACAATTCGTAGCCAATACGGAATTCACTTCGCAGTCCTGAGTCGTAGCCGATATCAAAACCACCTCCAGCCCTCTCATCTCCGAAGACAGCGACGCGGGTAAGACCCTGAAACGAATTGCGCGCAAACTTGGACGCAAAGGCATAGGGAGCTACGAAGAAGCGAGTTTGTGCAATAGGCTGGTAAAACTCCGTAGCGCCTAGATTGCTCGAACCGAAAAGCAGGTCGTTGCGCCACTCGCCCCCGTGATGCAGCACGTCCATGAACGTGACGCGGGCGCCCGCGGCAAAATCGAACGCCGCGACACCTGATCCCTCAACATTGACCGCGAGATCCACAAAGGGCGGCCCATATGTTTTCTCGTGCGCAGTGACGCGAAGAGAAGGGACGCCATTTTGATAAAACCCTTCGTAGCCAAGACGATCGAATTCACCCTGGCCACCGATTTGTGTCAGCTGGTTTTCGAGCTTGGGCAGATTGAGCGGTTGATTGATGTCTTTCTGCAGACGTCCCGCAATTCTTTCGTCCATGTCGGGATCAGCGCCGGTGACCTCAATCCTGGCAACCTGTTTCGGCGGGGTATGCTTCCTGGCCTCCCGCTCGGACAGATAGTGGTCCCATTCGTTTTTATCTTTGATGGCATAAGGCAGCAACGCAGCCGACTGACTCTCGGCCGACTTGTATCCCAGGGCGACCAGCTCATCGAGACGGTTGTAGTCATTGATCGTGAAACCCCGCATGTCGACCTGGACCTTGGTATTTGCCAGCGCGAGCGAGTGGCGCTCGTTCTGCGTGATCATGACGTCGATGGCGCGAGAAAGTACTCCGACCAGTGTCCCCAGCTGTCCCACATCGCCGGGAGGATAATGCAATTCGATGGCAATGACGGCGTCAGAATTCATCGCCTTGGCGGTCTCCACCGGGATGTTCTGGACCATGCCGCCGTCGGCGAGGACGCGTCCGTTTAATTCGACCGGCGTGAAGATACCGGGAATCGCCATCGATGCACGAACAGATTGCGCCAGCGATCCGTCATGAAGCACGACGGCTTCGCCCGTTTGCATATCGGTGGCTACACAGTGAAAGGGGATCGGCAAATCGTCGAAGTTCGTGATGCCGAAATCCGAGAATCCGATGCGATCCAGCAGAAGTCCGGCGTCCTGACCGGAATTCACTCCGTTCGGGCCACGAAGACCATGTCTCAGCCCCAGAGGAGCGGTGACCAGATAGTTCCGGCGGTCCTGTTTGCGACGATACGAAACCTCGGCATATGCCGGCTCCGGCAGAAAGGCTTCGTCCCAGTTGATGGTCTTCGCAAAGGCCTC
>JASLEQ010000081.1 GCA_030151135.1 Candidatus Sulfotelmatobacter sp.
CCCTCTTCTCGGAAAGAACGGTGATAGGTCGTCACGGCACCGACACCGTTACTGTTGACCGGCATCGTGTAAAGCCCAATATCGCTTGCGGCTGGGGAGTAAGGGCTGTCGGACCCGAAACCCCAAGCTGCGTACAACTGGGCGCCGTCGGCAGACCACTGAAGTGAGTTTCCTACCTCATCCCCTAAGGTTCCTTGCGTGGAAGAGCGCTCAACGGCGTCGTCGTACACTCCGACCGAGCCAGAGCCAAATTCTCCGAAAGAGACTGCCAGGGTGTGGGGAGAGCCTGGTTGAACTTTAATATCTCCAGCGAGGTTGGGGTTGCCAGAGAACGAGTCTGTTCCCAAAGAAAACTGAATGTCGGGCGAGAGCGATGGGAGAGTCAAACGTTGGACGGTCGCGCCGCCATCGATTACAACGTAAAGGTATTGACTGTCATCAGAGATGGCGAGGCCATAGGGGGCGGACGTGAGTGGCTGCGAACCGACGACTGATCCCGTGACGGGGTCGACCACGGTGATGGTGTCTGGATTCGTGGATGCTGTACTGGGAACCGCTACATAGAGCTTTTTTCCTGCGGGATCCCAGGCGAGGTCCGTTCCCTCTACGTTCATGACATTCAGATAGCTCATGGGAGCCGATCTGATTGTGAACGCAACAATGTTGGATGTGCCGCCGCCGGGCCCCGGATTCTGCACAGCCACGTTCGCGGTGGCCGCGGAAGCCAGGTCGAATGCAGAAACCTGCGCCGTGAGGGAAGTTGTTGAAACAAAGGTGGTGGAGATTGCGTTACTGTTCCACTCGACGATGGAAGAGGCAATAAAACCGATACCCGAGACGGAGATGGTAAGCGAGGGGCTGTCGACGGAAGCGGAATTCGGTGTTATCGCAGTGATAGATGGGATGGGGTTTCCAATGGTGAAGGTGATGCTGCCGGATTTACCTCCACCGGGCGCAGGGTTTTGAACCAGAATATTTGCCGTCCCAACCGCGCTGAGAGCCGACGTGGAAACCTGGGCTGTAAGTGAGGTGCTCGACACGTAGGTGGTGGTTAAAGCTGCACCGTTCCAATCGATTACAGATGGCAGCAACAAATTCAGACCCCGATACCGTGATCGTGAGCGCACCGCTGCCCGCAGTCGCAGAGTTTGGAGTGACCTTACTGATCGAAGGAACAGGATTTTGCTGGGAAGAGATGCCTTGTGATCCGCCTGATCCGCCGCAAGCGAGCGCGAAGCAGATGAACAGCAGCAAGAGGACGGAAAGGCGTCGATACGAATGGCGGCAGAAATCAAAAGAAAACGACATAGAAGAGTTGGACCGGGGGGACTTAGCGGATTTCGGTCTGCCGCTGGATGGTAGCAGGAGTTCACTTTGACTTAAAGTGATCCGGGTCACTGAAGAAGTGAATTGAAGCGGATAGGGATCAGTCTTTCTACTGCGCGAGCTCATGCGCTCGACGCGTTGGCAGACTAAGCCCTCTACCGCACTGCTGGTTACTCTATGCGGAGGGCCTTCATGGGTTCGATGCTGGCGGCTCGTCGGGCTGGGATGAAACCGGCCAAAGCCGCAGAGACTGAGAGGACCAGTATGGCCCCGATCAACGTGAGGGGGTCGTAGGTTTTGACTTCGTAGAGCTGAGTGCGCATGAGGCGTCCGCCGATGAGAGCGATCGGGATGCCTACGGCAAGGCCTACGGCGACCAGCACGAGGGAGCGGCGCATGAACATGGCCACGACGTGGCTGCGATCCGCGCCTAAGGCCATACGAACTCCGATCTCGTTGGTGCGGCGCGCTACCGAGTAGGAAGTGATGCCGTACAACCCGACCGAGGCAATCGCGAGCGCGACGAGGCCGAAGAGTCCGGTCAAGCGGGAGATCAGACGCTCGCCATTGAAGTTATCCGCGACCTGATAGTCGAGCGACTTGAAGTCAATCATGGTGAGATCGGGATTGATATTGGCGAGAGTGCGGCGGGCCATGGATTCGAGCGAGGCGGTGTCTCCGACGTATTGCAGGGTAATTGAGTTGGGATAGACAGAGCGACTCTCAGCCATGAAGAACTCACCAGCGGTGACATTGCGATTGAACTGGGTCATCGGGCGGAAATACATCGGACGCACTTCGTCACGCGGATTGGTGTATTTGGCGTCGGCGACGATGCCGACGATTTCAAAGTTGTTGGCGTACTTCTGGTCGAAAACGCCGAAGTGGTGTCCGATAGGATCCTCTTTAGGAAAGAATTTTTTGACGAATTTCTGATTCACGACGGCGACCATCTGCGAGGTAGCGGTGTCCTGATCGGTGAAACCGCGGCCGCGGATGATGGGCTGGCCGATGGTTTGAAAGAACTGCGGGCTGACTCGGTCCCAGGAAGAGCCGGCGTTATCTTCCGGTCCGGGGGCGGGATGACCTTCGACAAAGACTTCTTCGCCCCAGTTGTTGCCTTCCAACACGCTGTATAGAGCTAGCCCGACGTTCTTGACGCCGGGGAGAGCTTTGAATTCATCCTCGACTTTCTGGTTAAGCGCTCCGATGGTTTGGAGATTGTATCCGGCACCCATGGGATCGAAATGAATGACGTAGCGGTTGGCCGTGGTAATGCCAAAATTCTGTTTTTCGAGATTGCGAAGAGTCTGCGTCATTAAGCCAGCGCCGACGAGCAGGACCAGAGAGAGTGCGCCCTGAAAAACGATCAGGGTTTTTTGCGGAAGCAGGGAGCGGTCTCCGGTGGAGCGATTCATGCCGCGCAGGGCTTCGGCGGGATCCGCGTGGCTGGAGATCCAGGCTGGGACGATGCCGAAGGCGACTCCTGTCGCGAGGGAGAGCAGGAATGCAAAGCCGAGGACGATGGGCGACGGCGTTGCGTCGATTGGCATTTGCGTGGCTTCGGGGAAGGCGAGATTGATAATCATGCGCGCGCCGACAAAGGCGATGCCGATTCCGAGAATGCCTCCGGCAACGGCGAGGAGCACGCTTTCGGTGAGAGCCTGCTTGATGAGCGAAGAGCGTTCGGCGCCGAGCGCGGTACGGATGGACGTTTCGCTCCGACGCGCGGTGCCACGGGCAAGAAGAAGATTGGCAATGTTGGCGCAGGCGACGAGCAGAACCAACGCGGAAATCCAGGTGAGGAGATGAAGACCATCCCCAGTTCCCTGCTGAAGGTTCTGAATGCCTCCGCCGCCCGGCGTCAGAACCACGTGCTGCTTGGGAATCTCCTTGTCGTTGCCGTTGAGGGTATAAGCGGGAATAGTTGCAAGCCACTGACGGAGGCTCGCGGAGATTTTGGCTTCGAGGGCCTTGGGAGCAACTCCAGGCTTGAGGCGACCGAGAGCGTACAGCCAGTTGGACTCGGCAACTTTCAGGATAGTAGTCTCGCCTTCAAGCACAGGCTCGGCATTGAGGGGAATCCAGAAGGCGGGAGGATTGCTGTTGAGGCGGTCGCCGAAGAATCCCGGAGGCGCAATGCCGATGATGGTGACGGGATGGCTTTGGATGAAGAACGTAGAGCCGACGACATTGCGATCGGCGGCGTGGGCGGATTGCCAGGCGGCATAGCTCAGGACCGCGACAGGAGCGGCGCCGGGCACGTCGTCGGAGGGCTGGAACATGCGGCCCGCGTAGGCTCCGACGCCGAATGTGGAGAAATAGTTTCCGGAGACGTACTCGGTGCGCTCAGCCTTTGCGGCAGCGCTGCCCACGCGCACGTTCATTATGCTGCCGCCGGACTGGAAGGCGGCGAGTTCTTCGAACTCCGGAGTGTTCTGCTGGATATGGCGGTAAAGATCGTAGGAGAAGAGATCGAAGTCGCCATTGTCATTGATGAAGCCTCCGTTTACGCAGCAGTCGGCCTGATCGCCGATGCGGTAGAGGCTGGCCGGATTGGTCACTGGTAGCGACTTGAGGAGGATCGCATGGACCAAGGTGAAGATGGCGGTATTCGCCCCGATGCCCAGCGAGATGGTCAGGATTACCGTGGCGGCGAAGCCGGGCGATTTGGCGAACTGGCGGAGGGCGAATTTGATGTTCGACATGGCTGAAGTATGGACGAGCGGGGAGGAATTGGGGAAGCGGGCGGTCTAGAAATTGTCTCCCAGCGAAGTGATGATACGGCAGCGATTCCAACATATCGGCGTTCGACTCCGCCGTAGCTCCGCTTCGCTGCACTCTCGGACTCCGCTCAGCATCACATTTTTCTGGGTCACACGGGAAACCCGCGCGAAAATATGGTTTGCAACTAAAACAAAAAGCTCTCGCTTTCACGAGAGCTTTTCTGGGGGAGGGACTTTGGGCGAGGCGCCCATGGTCCCTAAAATGGTGTCAGGGCAAAGCCCAGGTGGCGGCTACCGCCGCCACTGAGGGCCGCTCTTCCATTATTTCGGTTGCTGCGGTTGATCGTTGGTCATCGCAGGAGCTGCGCCGTTGCTCGAGAGCTGCTCGAGATCATTCTTCAGCAGGCTGATTTCGACGCGGCCGCCATTGATGCGCTTGGTGGTCTTCGAAGCTTCATCGCTGGAGACTGGGGCGTTGCCCATGCCAACGAGGTAGATGCGATAGACCGGGATGTCATGCGTGAGAACGAGGTAGCGGACGACGGACTCGGCCATCTTCTGGGAAGTCTGGATTGCGGCCTGGCCTTTGCCGGACGAGAATCCCTGGACTTCGAAGATGTATCCGCGCTGACCCTTCACGCTGGACGCCATCTGGTCGATAGCATCCTTGGCATTCTTGCTGAGGACGCTCTGGCCGGGACGGAAGCGGATTTCGGTCTGGTTCGAGGCCTTGTACTGGTCGATGTTGGAGACCACGTTCTCAACGGTCTGAACGCGAGTCGTGACCTGCTGCGCCGACTGCTGCGCGGCGGTAGCTTTGTTGCCGGCGTCGATGGCGTGCTGGTCGGCTTCGTTCGCCTTGTCGGAGGCGAGCTTGATGCCAGCGGTGGCGCGGGAATCGACGTCTTTGATCTGCTTGCTGTTGCCGGCGGTCAGCTCATCGAGCTCGTTGACGCGGTCGCGGATCGGCTCGGTCTGCCGCTGTACATACTTTTTGCGGGCAAAGGGATTCACGCGTCCCCAGAAGCCTTCGCGGGAAGGAGCGGCCAGGGGTGCCTTGCCCGTGGCGTTGCCAGTGCTGCTGGAATCAGCGGATGAAGACTGAGTCTGCTGAGCCGCAGCGGGCTGAGATTGATCCGGGGAAGACGAGGTGTTCTGCGCAAGGGCCGGTATTGCGAGCACAGCAGCCAGTGGCAGGGCGATTACGAGACGGTGATTCATAGATGACTTCCTCCAAGTTTGGGGCGGTCGTTCGGGTTTAGCCTCTTCGCCACCCCGGCACGCTCTTGCGTGCTTGAAATTTGAATTGCGTCCGTGAAACTTAAAAGAGAGCCAGCGGACTCGCTGAGCCGGCCGGCGCTGACGCTACGCCTGGCCTCAAACTCCGGACACCAGAATGCAATGGCGCCACATTCTGACACTACAGGTCGGATGCCAAATCATGCCCGAAGGTTGAGCCGCTAAATGGTTGATAGATATGTATATTGTAGCGGTCGGATGGCGCGAGTGGGAGTTTGCGCTGCAAACGACGGGTAATTTTGGCTGAGCTGATATAAAAAGTGCGTGCAAAACGGTTGCACTCGCGTGCTGGTGTAACGAATGGAACTTTGTCGTTTGCCATACAGTCCAGGGGGAACTTTGCGATCGATTCAGAGAATCGGGATGGGAATGCGGGAAGTCATAGGCATTATGGCGGTTTTCATCGTTTTATGTGCGGGTTTAGCCGGGGCGCAGGAGGCCAGTTTACCGTCATCGCGAATTCCAGAGCAGCACATGCAGCAGTATTCCGACCTGGCAGTCCAGTGGATGCAAGAGTATCTGCGCGTTGATACGACGAATCCTCCGGGGAACGAGATGCGGGCAGTCGGGTTCTTCAAGAAGATTCTTGATGACGAAGGGATTGAGAGTCGCGTGTTTGAGATCGCGCCGGGGCGAGGAGACCTGTGGGCGAGGATTCCGGCGAACGCAGATGGGGGTTCTCACAGTAAAGCGGACGCGGCGGA
>JASLEQ010000177.1 GCA_030151135.1 Candidatus Sulfotelmatobacter sp.
ATGATGGAATAGCAGACTTTCAGGATCGTCTGCTTACGCTGCTCGATGTTCTTGATGAGTTGGATCGCTGATTTGTAGCGTTCCTTGACGTAGTTGCGAACATCCTTTTCGGCGGCATCGCGGTTGAGCAGACGCTTATAGCCGGGATTCACGCGGAGCTGCGGGATCTCTTCGTCGTTCATCACGACGATGTACTCGTCTCCCTGCTTGACGAAAGCAACATCCGGCTCGATCAGACGGGTTTCCTGCTTGTTATACCGGAGACCAGGTTTTGGATCGAGGGTGCGGACGAACTCGAGGGCTGCATTGATCGCTTCGAGCGGGCGACCGAGCGCCTTGGCGATCTCTTTGTATTGTTTGTTCTGCAGCTCGCGCATGTGCTCGGTGACCATATTGATGGCGTCGTCGATGGCCTGCGCGATGTGGCCATTTCCGTTCTTGTGCGGGAGGGATTCGTAGTAGCGAAGTTGGATCAGGAGGCACTCGCGCAAATCGCGTGCCGCCACGCCGATTGGATCAAGGTTCTGCAGGACTCCGATGGCTTCCTGAAGGGCATCGCGACTGAACGGAACTGCGGCCGGAGTTGAGCGCGGAGGAACCAGGGTCGGCCGGGGCTTCTGCAGCTCAGTTTCGACTTCAACGGCACTCCCGATCTCCGCGACGGCTTCCTCAGACGCGGAAGGCGTCATGAGGGCAGCAGGATGTGTCATGTCGAGGGCGGCGATCTGTTCGTCGACTTCGGAGGCGAGAGTATCGCTGAGTCCGGTCCCATTATCGACAGTAGTATCGGCCTCAGGCTCGGGTGGTTCTTCGGAAGCGATCCCCAGGAGTTCATCGTCACTGGCGGTCAGGTAACCCTCGTCGTTGAGGTTGCCGATGACAAGTTCGGCAGCGGCCACGACGTCATCCTTCAGATGAAGCGAACCAAGCTGCCACATGAGGTGGTCGGTAAGGGTGGTTGGCTTGGAAAGGAAGTTCTCGAAGGAGGGCCGCTCGACGTCTTCAATCTCGCTGGTACTGCGGTAGCCGGGGTCCAGATATTCCTGGAAAAACGACCCGAAGTCGATCTCTTCGAAGGGGTCCTTGGCCTCGGCGCTGATCGGGGTTTCTTCCGGGGTAGCGGCAGAATCGCGGTCCCGTTGTTCCTCCTTGGCCGAGATATCGTCGATCAAGGGGACGTTTTCGTCCAATTCCTCTAAAACGGGGTTCTCAATCATCTCTTCATTGATCATCTCCTTGAGCTCCATCTTATTGAGAGCAAGGACGCTGACCATCTGAACCAGTCCCGGAGTCAGAATTTGCTTCTGCGAGACCTTCAGATTGAGTTTTGGCTGCAGCAGGACCATAAATGTCTTGGAATCGACTTCACGATTTTAAACCAAGAGCGGCAAATTTCATTTGCACTTAAGTCACTTTCCGAGTGGTTTTACTGTGAAATGGTGAGGAAAATGCTTAGAACGGATAGGGACAACGCGAGGCAGAGTTAAACGAGTGTGAAACTCTCGCCGAGATAAACACGCTTGACTTCGGGATCGCTTCCGAGTTCCTCGGGAGTGCCGGCGCGGAAGATCCTGCCTTCATTAATGATGTAGGCGCGGTCAGTGACGGAGAGGGTCTCGCGGACGTTGTGGTCGGTAATCAGCACGCCGATACCACTTGCCTTGAGATCGAAGATGATCTTCTGGATGTCGAGTACGGCAATGGGATCAATGCCGGAAAAGGGCTCGTCGAGGAGAATGAAAGCCGGCGAGATGCAGAGGCAGCGGGCGATTTCGACCCTGCGACGTTCGCCGCCGGAAAGCGAATAGCCTTTGCTTTTGCGGATATGGCCGAGGCCAAGCTGGTCGATCAGGCGTTCCATCCGTTCGCGGCGTTCGTGCCAGGAAATCGGCTGCGCCTCGAGCACCGCAAGAATGTTCTCTTCGACGGTGAGCTTACGGAATACCGACGGTTCCTGCGGCAGGTAGCTGATGCCGTAGTTGCGTGCCCGAAGATACATGGGGACGTCGGTGATCTCTTTGTCGTCGATGACAACGCGGCCGGTATCGAGAGGGATCAGGCCGACGATCATGTAGAAGCTGGTGGTTTTACCGGCGCCATTCGGGCCGAGCAGACCGACCACTTCGCCTTGTTCTACATGGATATTGACTCCGTACACCACACGGCGGCCACGGTAGGTCTTACCTAGATCTTCGGCCGAGAGAACGCTCATTACTTGGTTACTCTGGTGTGAGTTACGGTGGGAGCGGCGTTGGAGCCTTCCACCAGCACCCTATCATCCTTACTAAAGAAGGTCAACGAAGTGCCGCGTACCGTCCCATGTTCCACATCGGAAACCGTTGGGGAGCCGCCGGTGAGCACGAACCGGCCGTCGTCCTCAAAATAGGTGAGCTGTTCGCCGACAGCCCGACGGCCGGGCTGAGTGAGTACAACATTTCCCGTCGAAATAATTCGGTCCAACTGGCTGGGGGTCGGTTGGGGTGTCGACGCGGCGGTGCCCGAGCGCTTTAGGTAGATGTCGACGTGGTCGGCGCTGAGGAATCCATCGGCGGTTCGCGCGGTCACGCCGCCCTCATAACGAGCCCGGCGATCGGCGTCTACGTAAGTGAGCTTTCTGGCATGCACGTTCACCGGCGTTATTTTGCCGTTCTGATCTTTTTGGACAAATACACTCGATACCGAGGCTGCGGCTTGCGGACTCCCCTGCGCCACCAGGCTACGATTGTCGCGGTTGAACTCGATGGTGGGCGCCTCGACGATGTTGGCGCCTTGCCAGAGACGGGATCCTCCGGAGTACAAGGCGACACCACTGTCCTGGTGCGCGACCATTTTCTTCGCGGTGACATGAATGGGATCGCTGGAGGCGAGCATGGCGCCGTTCGGCTGCGCCTTGAGATCGCTATAGGTAGATTTTACGTCACCCTCCGAGATCGCCTCTCCGGTTCGGCGGTTGATGTGGATCAGGTTCGCGGTCATGCTCATGCCGGCCTCGGTGATCCGTGGCGATCCGGTCAAGTGCAAAGTTTCGTCAACCGGCGTGTAGTGGGCGACGCGAGCTGTGGCTGTACGCTCGCCACCCTGGACCAGGTGCTCCTGATAGGTAAAGTGGCCTTCTTGTTCGAGGCTCGCGAGTTCACCCGCCGGGTTGTAGAAAACCTCGAGTTTGTCGCTGGTCGAGACTTTTTCCGGCTGTCCGGAGGCGGTGGAGATGATCCGCGTGTTCGGCTGGGCGACGATATGCTCGATGTGGCCTTCATGGTTGAAGTCGGCGAAAAATCTCCCAGCGTGAATGACCGTCGCTGTAGCCGGCTGCTTACCGTTCGCAGGCTGATCGATATTCACAAGCGCGGCTCCGCTGGTATTCGCTTTCGACGGCGTCTTGCCGTCGCGCACGTCGACATCCAGCACATCCGCCACGATTTCAGTACGCTGTTGCTCGCTCGGAGGGCCGGAAGCCGCCGGGTCCTGAATCACGTGGGCATTGTCGGCAAGGCGGATGGCTCTGGCCTGGGTGTCGGGACCGAAATGAACCGTGATCTGTTCCGCGGAGCCATGCATCGGCCGCTCCCCACTTGAATGGAATCGCGCATCTTCGGTCAACACCGCGAGTTGCAAGTCATTGGCGTCGCCGAACTGCAAATCTCCTTTCCCAGACTGCACGTCGTAATTGTTTGGGCCGTTGTTGGTCGCCTGTACGTTGCCAGTGGCGAAAATCTCGCGGATGTTGTTGTCGGAGCGGAACAGCACTGTCACCCGATCAGAGGTGATGGTGCTTCCAGGCTGCGTCACCTTCACCGATTCCAGCAACGCCTGGCGAGGTTCTTTCGTCACGATCCCGTGACGGGCGACAAGAGTGCGCACCACTGGCCCCGCCGTGGTGATGTGAATGTCGGAGTTCAGCGTCAGGCGATTGGTATGGGAGTCGTAGAGCACGCCCCGCGCCGTGCCATTTGCCTCCGGAACATGAAACTCGATCTCCTGGTCGGTCTGCGCCAATCCCGTCTTCTGGTTAAAGATCAAACCGCTGGTCTTGAGATGAATCGGGTTCTTGAGCTCGGACGGAGCCGCCTGGTCCGGGCGGTTCGGTCCCTGGGCATTAGCTTCGAGATCGAAATCGACCTCTCCATGCGACACGACATTTCCAGTTTTGGAGTCGTATTCGAAATCGGAACCGTAGATTTGGTCGAAACGGGAAGCGTCTCGCCCGTAGACGATGATATTGACGTCCCCCAGTCGCGCTTTTCCCGTGTCTTTATATTGTGTGGCTTTTTTGGCGCTGATTTTGAAAAGGGTCCGGCCGCCTTCTGACTTGGAAAGCGAAAAACCCTCCGTGCTCTGCTGGATTTCTACTCCCAGTTTTTGCGTCACGATGTGCTGCAGAATGCGCGCCTGGTAGCGCCGGATCACGTAAAACGCACTGACGACGAGCGCCAGCGCGATCGCGAGCACCGCGAACCAAGTGCGTAGACGAGCGATAGACACGGACATCTATGGAAATATTACGCGAGGATCTTGTCGCTCGCTTTGACGATCGGAGACATTCGTCTGAATTGCGGCTCCCCAATCTACGCCTGGAACTCTGATGGCGAACAAATTGCAAAAGTCTTATGCGGAAGCGTCAGCAGAGTTCGGAAATTAAAGCGAACCAAGAAACGGGAGACACAGTTTGGGACCGGATCTCCAGATTGCGCGGATAAACAAGCTCACAGAGCGTGAAGACGAGTTATTTCGCCGAGCCCCCGTGGCGATCGTGATCTTTGACGACGCCATGCTGGTGACCGAGGTTAACCCACCGGCATGCCAATTGCTTCACCGATCCACGGAGACGCTGATCGGTACCTCGGTCAGCCAACTGTTTGGCGAGGAGCAGGTGTCAGCTTGCGCTCTGCGTATCCACAGCAAGTCCCAAGCCCCCATCTGCCTGCCTTTCAACCAAACACAAATCGCGCTCAGACCTTGCATGGATATTCAGCCGAACACGCATGCATTGTTTGTCGAAGATACGAGCGAACGCCACCATCTGCGATGTGAACTGGAGCACCGTACCCGGCTGGAAACCATTGGCAGCATGACCAGCGGAGTGGCTCACGATTTCAACAACATGCTTACCGCGATACTCAGCTATGCCGAACTGCAAATGCACGCGCCGCATGCGGATTCTGTACACCGTTATGCGCACTGCATCCAGGCGGCTGCGGAACGTGCTTCCGAGACTGCCAGAAAACTGCTGCTGTTCTCCCGTGGACAACTCCATACCGCCTACATGGAATTAGACGTGAATGCTGCGGTACGTGAAGCTGCGGAGTTCGTTGGCCGAATGATTGGTGAAAACATACGGATCGTGCTCGACCTCGATCCGAACCTGCCGCCGGTTTTCGCGGATTCGGGGGAGTTGAACCAGGTCCTGGTGAACCTCGCCATTAATGCTCGCGACGCGATGCCGGCGGGCGGCGAGTTATTGTTGGGAACTTCGAAGCGGCTGCGCAATCCAGCGGGCGATGGCAACCTCAAACTGTCCCGTCGACAGGGTTACGTTTCGGTTTTCGTCCACGACACGGGGATGGGAATCAGGCCTGAAGTCCTGCCTCACATCTTTGATCCGTTTTACACCACCAAGGCGCAGGGCCACGGTACCGGCTTAGGCCTGTCAACTGTTTACAAGATTGTTCGCGAGTGCAACGGACAAATCCTGGTGAAGAGTGAACCGGTCCACGGTACGACCTTTGAAGTTTTGTTGCCCGCATGCCGACCAGCGTCACCGGAGCTCAACGACAAGAGTAGCGCTTACGTCACGACTGCGGAATTTCAACCGCAGATTCTGGATTAAGGAATGCTCATGAGGATCCTGGTAGTGGAAGACGATGTGCCTCTCGCCAAGTTCATCGGCAAAGGCCTGGAGGAAGAACATTACGCGGTCGACATTGTTCACGATGGCGAACAAGCCCGCGTGCTCGCCTGCGAGAGTGACTACGATCTCGTGATCCTCGATCTCAATCTTCCCAAGCTCGACGGAATCTCGGTGTTGCAGCAACTGCGCGATCGAAAACGCCTCCCGGTTCTGATCCTGACGGGAAAGACGAGACTCGAAGACCGTATCCACGCCTTGGATACGGGCGCCGACGATTGCCTGCTAAAGCCCTTTTCCTTCGCCGAATTATCGGCCCGCGTGCGGGCGCTGTTGCGCCGCGGTGGATCTGCGCTGCAACTCAAGTTGAGGGTGGGTGACCTGGAATTGGACCGGGTGCAGCGAACCGTCGACCGCGGCGGCAAGCGGATCGAGCTGACCTCGAAGGAATTCGCGCTGCTTGAATACCTGATGCGAAATGCCGGACGGCGCGTGACCCGCACGATGATCATTGAGCATGTCTGGAACCTGAAATTCGATACCGGAACAAATGTAGTTGATGTGTATGTGAATTTCAACTCCTCTACCAACTCGGCCGGAGTGCTTTCCGGAGACAGTTCGGTGCGGATGGTGCAGGATGCATTGCTCTCATTGACCTCCTTTTCCATGCAAGGCAATGGCACCATCGATTCCCTCGATGCTCTCGGCGTCAGCATGAACGATGACGGAACCCTCACGGTGAACAGCAGCCAACTCAACGACGCACTCACAAGCAATTTCTCGGGTATGGCGAGCTTCCTCCAGGTCGGCACCGGCAGCTTTGGCGAAGCATTGAGTAATACGATGATGTCGCTCAACAATCCCGCAAACGGGCCTCTGGCGCTCGATCTCAAAAGCATCCAGCAAACCAATCAGGACCTCACGAATCAGATCAACGATTTCGAAGCCGACCTGACCGCCCAGGAGCAGGTGCTTACGCAACAGTACAGCGAGATTAATGCCCAGCTTCAGCAATTGCCCATGCTGCAGAGCCAAGTGTCACAGGAGCTCGGCGGCCTGGATCCTTATCTCAGTTCGTCCTCTTCTTCGAGTGGAACGTCTTCCTAACCTATGCCTGATAACGTGAATTTCGCATATCGTGAATCTGAAGCTCTGACCGAAGACCCGGTTGGGCTTGTGGTAGTTCTCTATGACATGCTGCTGAAAGACCTGCATGATGCGATCACCGCGTTGTCATGCTCTGACATCGAACGCCGGGCCGCCGCCATCCGTCATAGCATGCTGGTGCTGCAACAGCTGCAGAGTACGCTCGACATGGAGAATGGAGGCATCGTTGCCGCCAATTTGGCTCGTTTTTACAACTTCACGCGGGCCAAGTTGCTGGAAGGACAGATCAAAGCCTCGGCAGAAATCTTCGAACAACAGGTCCTTCTGGTCGGTTCGATCCGCGACGCGTGGGAACAAATTCGCGCGGAGCAATCCCCTGATCCATCTGTTCCGGAAACCACAATGGCACCTTTGCCGCCAGTAGATGCGGCGGCTTCTGCGAATCAGTGGAGTGCATGATGGAAAGTTTCGAACGCTCGCTGCATGAAGTAATCAGGGTAATCGACCACTTCCTCGACGAGACCAAGGATCCATCCATAGTCCTCGCCGCTGATATCTTCCAGGAGGTCTCGAGCCGCATTGAATCCGCCCGTCGCGCGCGCGAGTTCCGGGAGCCCGGGACGGTGCGCGAAACCTACGCGGGTCTCTGCAGGGCCTATCACGGAAAACTGGAATGCCTTCTGCGGAGGCTTGGCGACCTTGAAATCCGTTTCACGCAGGAACGGAACCGTCTCGCGGAACAACACAACTGGATTCTCCGCACGCGCGATTGGCACCAGGCTATGAGCAATACTCAATAGCGGCCTTCCCGACCCCCGTCGCGGCAGGTGCGTGGACCGCCAAGTGATGGTAGACCTCGAGGCAACGTCGGACCGCCGCCAGTAGAGACGCCGGATTGTAAGGCTTCGCAAGATAGTAAAGCCGTCGTGAGCGGTCTTCACTTACCGGCGCGGCATAGCCGGAAGTCAACAAGATCGGGATTGCAGCCAGCGAAGCATGCAGTGTGCGTGCCAGGTCCTTTCCGCTCATCCCAGGCAACGTAAGGTCGGTGATCACCGCGCAAATCGTCTTTCGGCGGCGCTCGAATAGCTGCAACCCTTCTTCTGCATCCCGTGCCGCCAACACGTTATAACCAGCTGCTTCCAGTACCTCGCAGCTCGACTCACGGACGAAGGCGTCATCCTCGACCAGAAGAATCGCATTGCGGTGCAAGGTCGACCTGCAACCCCTACGATGCACGGGAAGCCTCAACTTGAACTGCATACCATTCTCCAATGTGGTCATCGCCATCCCGATCTTGCTGGAAAGCAACGCCCGCGCAATCGACGCGGCATTTTTTGCCCACGTCTTTTCCGGCAACGCCGTCTTCCCGATATCCCTTTGCACTTCCAGTGTCAGCACCACGCAACTGTCCCCCGGCTGCAAACTGTCTTCGTAGTTGGCAGAGACCACAAGATGATCCTTTGCATCAGCACACCTGCACAACGCGGCGGAGGCCTCGCAGATATCAACCTCGGCTTCCGAAGTCAGCAAAATCGGCGGAAGATACTCCGGAAACTCTGTCGTCAGACACTCAGGCTGGATCTCGCCGAACCCGTTCTTCCACACTCTCTCGAACAGGTCCCGCACCTGCCAAACCCGCGAATCTTTTTCCATGATCGTTCCTCCTACAAATCAGACCTGCACGGGAATTGCCATCGGGGTACCGCGAAACCGGTTGTTCTCCCTCTAGATACAGGGCCTCACCCATCGCGGTCGCAAATCGCCTTCCGACTTTGACACTGCAAGCCCACATCGGAACACGATAATCCGAGTCTGGCTCGGATCGACCGTTCAGGTATCATTCCTCTTTTCCAATCGGAGGCCCCTTCTTGTTGCTAGCGAAAGCTCGGCTCATCACTACCTTTGCGATGTATACCTCTCTCCTTCTCTTCATTCCTTCCGCCATCCCAGCCCAAAGTGCAGCCTCCGAGAGCGTCGACTTGGAGGTGGTCACCCAGATCCGCCCGGAGGGCTTCCACAACTCCCAAGTGATGAAAACCGCCTCCGATATCATTGACGGTATTGGAGAGCGCCTCACCGGATCTCCCAACGCCAAGCGCGCCAGCGAGTGGACGCGCGATCAACTCACCCAGTGGGGTTTGCAGAACGCCCACCTTGAGCCTTTTAATTTCGGTCGCGGGTGGCAGAACGAATTCACCTCGGTCCGCATGATCTCTCCTGACTTCATGGAACTCATCGCTTACCCAAAGGCGTGGAGTGAAGGCACTAATGGCGTCGTCAAAGGCTCCGCCATCCGCGTTCTGGCCAAGAAACCCGAAGACCTCGACAAATATAAGGGCCAGCTCTCCGGCAAAATCGTTCTCTTCGGCGACCTTCCTGAAGTCAAACCGCAAACA
>JASLEQ010000213.1 GCA_030151135.1 Candidatus Sulfotelmatobacter sp.
GTGATCAGAACGATTACTTTGCGGCCTTTGCGGTGATCCAACGCTCTTGAGGCAAGGTATATAGCGTCATAAAGCGCGGTGGCCGCTCCCATGCGGATGTGATCACCGACGGGGGCGATACCATCAGCAAGATCGACTACAAACAAGCGGTAAGGGCTTCGGAAGAGGCTGAGGCCATTGTGTATTCGATCATCGTGGTTCCCATCGAGAGCAGCGCGGGACGGGAAACCGGCGGTGAGCACGCATTGATACAGCTTTCGGAAGACACTGGAGGCAAGTACTACTACGCCACTTCGGTCACGCAACTGGACGAAGCGTTCCACAAGATCAGTGACGAACTGCGGACGCAATATCTGCTTGCGTATTATCCGTCCCAGCGCACGTCGTCGTCGGAATTCCGGCGCATCGAGGTAAAGGTAGTCGGAGTTCCGGACGCATCCAACTATCGGGTCCGCCATCGCGCCGGTTATTACAGTGTGAAGTCAGAGTTCTGAATGGTTTGAGCGTCGAGGGAGCTTTCTGAACTGGGGAAGAGCGCTTCAGAGTTGGTTCATTATTTCGAAATCAGATACATTATTTGGAAACCGCAAACCTGATACGCGCGGCAGATTACCCTAAGTCGAGACTCAGCAATGTGTTGAAAACTGAGCAAAGGGCAGATGCCTGCGCGGCCGTTGACTAGTTTTTGCTGGCCAGAGGATTGCCTATCAGCGCAATTTGGTCGCAATGTGCGAGAGGCGGTAGAGCGTTATTGCAGCGATCTCAAGGCGCAAGATTTGTTGTTCTGTTGATCCGAAAGGTAGGTTCGATGATGCTCAATGCTACGCTGCGGGGCTGCCAGTGGCGCGCCGTAATGGCGGTTTGGCTGCTGGGAACTTTTGCCCTGATTCCTGCTCCGATTGCGGCACAGAATTCGATCGCGACCGGCGGCATTGTCGGCACTGTGACCGATGCGTCAGGGACCGTTCTGGCAGGAGCAAAGGTGAACGTCACCGGGTCCACGGGCCAAGTCGCCAGGACAGCGACCAACAGCGAGGGGGAATACGTCGTTGGGAATTTGATTCCCGGCGTTTACAAAGTCCGCATTGAAGCCACGAACTTCAAAACTGCGGAAGTGCGACTGACTATCAGAGTAAATAACATCGCCAACGGCAACCGGAAACTGGAACCCGGGCAGGGCACTACCGCGGTTGACGAAATAAACGAGATGCCGGTCAATGCGGCACAGGCGACGGTGCAGGGTCTGCTTAGCTCGACGCAGATTGAAAGTCTTCCGACGAACGGGCACAACTTCCTCGATGTCGGCCAACTTGAGCCCGGGGTTCAGGTGCAGGACGGACAGGATCTCGATCCCAGCAAGGCTGGCTATTGGGCCATTTCGATCGAAGGCCATTCCGGACGCAACACTCGTATCGAAGTCGACGGGGTGGATATTTCCGACGAGACAGTGGGTGCGACTACGTCTAACGTGCCAGCCACGGCGGTTCAGGAGTTCCAGGTAAGCCAATCGGATCTCGATCTATCGACCGAGCTTACGTCTGCGGGGGCCGTCAATGTGGTCACTAAATCGGGATCCGACACGCTTCATGGTGAAGCATTTGGCGCATTTCGCGATAGCTCATTTTCGTCACAACTTCCGACACCGGCGGGATTCAAGTCACCATTTCAACGGAGCCAATATGGGGCGGGCGTAGGCGGTCCGATTATCAAGGACAAAGCCTTCTTCTTTGTCGACGGAGAGCGCACCCTTCAGCACGCGCAGGCTCCGGTTCCGATTTCTGCTCCATTCACGCAGTATTCGGGTACATATACTGATCCTTTCCACGAGGACAACCTCACGGGGCGATTGGATTATGAACTCACGCCTGCCGCGAGGGCTTTCTATCGATTCTCATACTTTGACAACTCAATGGCAGCGAACCTGGGTCAAGGGTATTCGGTGTATGACAACGTCGATATCACGAGAGATCACGTGCTCGGTCTGGATTTCAGCCGAGGAATCTATACGCACTCGATTCGATTCTCTTACCTGAAATTCCAGAATCACATGGCGGACGCAACCATCGGAAACAGCGCGCTGCCGTTCAGTGGCCTGCAGGCGCAAATCGCGATGGGTACTTCAGGGCTGATTGCTGGTCCGAACTCTCTGGCCCCTCAAAAGACTCTGCAAAGTAATGTCGAGCTGAAGTATGACGGCTCGCGGCTGTGGAGGGATCATGTGGTTCGTTTCGGCGCTGGGTTCGACCACATCGTGGGAGCGGGATTCGACTCGTTCTACGGCAACGGGCCGCGAATTGTGTCGCAGGTTTCGAGCTCAGAAATAACAAACGCCGCGGTGGGACCATTTAGCGGAGGATCTTCAAATCCGTTCAACTATCCCGCCGATTCCATCACGTTGGCGAATGGTCTGGGGTATTCGACCGGCAAAGCGGGGCTGGGTCTTCCTGCAGGTGAGTTGGGACCGGATAATCGATTGCTGCTCTACCTGGGCGACACGTGGAAGGCTCGACGAACGCTGGTTCTGACTTATGGATTGCGCTACGAGCGGGATACGGGACGCACCGACAGCCAGTATCCGGCAATACCTCAACTGGACTCGTTGGTTGCGGGATTGGGAAATCGAGTAACACAGCCTGACACCAATTTTGCACCTCAATTTGGGTTTGCGTGGGACGCGGGTGGCAACGGGAAGACGGTGTTTCGCGGCGGAGTAGGGCTGTTCTGGGAAAATTCACTCTGGAACAACGTGCTTTTTGACGCGCCACTCCGGCAGCAGACGGGATCGTTTTTGCAGTTCTTCTCTCCGTGTGCTTCGCCGGGTCAGCCAAATACCTTGAAAACGGCAAACGGTGATCTGAACACTCCCGGGAGCGCGACGGCGAGCCAGATCTGTGGCGCACCTGGATCGAGCAGCTTTCCCCTGATCGGGAATGTACTGCCAGCGATTATTGGACTGCAACAAGCTTACGCGGCCGGATCGCCCTTCAATCTGAATGGCCGGAATCCCGCGTATGCGGGCCAGTATCTTACTGACTGTTCCTCAGGGTCGAATTGCTACTTCGCGCCGGGAAGTTCCATGCTGAATCCGTTGTACCGGTCACCTCGATCGATACAAATGAATATCGGGATGGAGCGCGAACTCAGGCCCGGCATGGTGTTTACGGTCAACTACGTTCGGAACATCGAAACCCATTACCTTCTCGGCGTAGATCAGAACCATGCGGGCGACGTTCGATATTTCGACAAAGGCGGGGCTGAAGCGGCGATCGCGAACACGCTGTCTGCGTGCGGTGCAGCGACCGTGCCTGAGTCGTGGGCTCGGAATTGTCTCTTTGATCCTGCTACCGGGACGACAGACGGTGGAACTTGGGGAACCGCGGCGAATCCGGCAAGGCCCGCCAATATGAGCGACTTTGCCTCGCGTGGGTTGGGATCATCGACCGATATGGGAGGAAACAGTTGTCTTGCCCGCCTCGGCTATAACTGCGCATTTGGAGGATTGAACCCGCTGGCGCCGCCGCTAGGATTTCTATCGCCGGTTGGCAGGTCGCTCTACACTGGATATCAGATGAAGTTTGTCGACACGTTGAAGCATCCCTCGCGCTGGGTGGAGTCGGCGAATTTTCAGCTTGCTTACGCGCTTTCAACGCTGCGCAATTCGGGTGGGGGCGTGGCGGCGGACAACCCGGTGACGGTTGCGAGCGGCGATCAGGATTTCATCGCGCCCGCTCTCGACAATCAAAACGTAAACCGTTATTTCGGTCCATCCGATCTCGATCGCCGCCACCAGATCTCCTTTGGCGGACTAGTAACGCTGCCGCTGAGGATCCAGTGGGGGATGATGGGTCATTTCTACAGCCCGTTAGCGACGACGTTGACGGTTCCGAATACCGGCGCAGGGGCAGGAGAGATTTTCCGCACCGATTTCAGCGGCGACGGTACCACGCAGGACCCGATACCGGGCACCCACGTGGGCACGTTTGAACGCGGAGTTGAAGCCAGCAACGTGAATCAAAAGATCTCGATCTACAACACGACGGTGGCGGGATTGCCCACGCCAGCGGGACAGCTTCTCGTCACAAACAATCTAATGACGGCACAGGACTTGGCGAGTTTGGGCGGCGTAGCTCCTGCCGTGGCGCCCGCACCGTTTGATCAGCAAAGTTATTCCTGGTTGCGGACATTTGATACGAGTCTGTCCTGGAAATACACAGTCAAGGAACGGTTTACGATTCAGCCATCGGCAGCAGTTTTTAACGTGTTTAATTTTGTGAATTTTGATCTGCCGGGCAACATGATGTCTGGATTGCTGACGGGAACCAATGGTGCGATCAATGGGACGACCTATGCAGGACACTTTGCCAACCGCGCCGGCGCAGGATCGGGAGTTTTCATGTTGGGCGCACCCCGTCAGATAGAGTTTGGTTTGAAACTTACCTTTTAGAGTGCTGTCGATGTTCTCGACACTTTTTGGGCCTGTTCACCGATCAGGCCCTTCCTTCTCTGCCGCTTCGGCTTTGTTCCCACTCTAGGGATTGAGTTCGCTGCGCAGCCGCTTGGAAAGCTTTTCGATCTGCTTCAGCTTCTCGATCGTGTCTTTCGGTAGCATTCCTCTGCGGATGTTGTCGACGTCGGATGGGATAGTTCCGGCCGTTCGGGCCAATTCGTTCGCTTCATGTTGGATCTGAAGCAGATTGACGTTGCGGTGCAGGACCGGTGATTGCTGGTCGCTGTGTCCGTCCGGATCCATGGTTTCCGGTGGAGTGGGAAAGTGGTGGCTTGCCTGCTGCGCGAATGCGGTGAGGCATAACCCGAGTGCAACAAGGAGTACTGTACTCGCGGGGCGGTTCACGTGGCCTCCTGCAGAAGGACGCAACAGCATTTTACTCTGGCTGCGGAAGCCCTCGTGGCGAGAGTCATTCGGCGCCGATTGTGTACAATGCGAGCATGTCGTTCCGCGCTCCACATGGAAATCCGAATGCAAAAAGAGGGCGGACGCCGCCGCCAGAAGACACGTTCGAAGAAGCAGCTTTTCTGAAAAATCTTGGGGAGAAACAGAAAGCGGTTTCGGTCAAGTTAATGGATGGCCAGAACGTAGAGGGTTGGATCGAGTACTACGATAAGAACATGATCCGCCTTACGCGGCAGGGCGCGCCGAATCTATTCATTTTCAAGCACGAAATCATGTATATCGCCGAGGAAAACGGGAAGAAGAAGTAGAGTTCTTGGGCTTTTCTCCTGATCCCGCAGCCTGCGGGAAACGTAAAGAAAGACCGCGAATGGCATCGAACGCCGAATACCCCGACAGCTTTATTCCAGTCATGTCAGCAATTGCGCGAGAAGCGGGCGCGCTATTGATGCAGTATTTCCACCAGGGCCTAAAAATCGAATACAAGGGCGAAGCGGACCTGGTCACGGCGGCGGATCGGGCTTCGGAAGCGCTGATTCGGGAGCGCATCAAAAAGTCGTTTCCTACCCACGACGTGTTAGGCGAGGAGCAGGGGCTTAACGATCAAGGCAGCGATTACCGGTGGTACGTTGACCCGCTGGATGGGACGACGAATTTTGCACACGGATATCCGGTGTTTTGCGTTTCGATGGCTCTTGAGCATCGGTCGGAGGGGAGTGCCAAACGGATTGCTGGAGTTGTATACGATCCGACGCGTGAAGAACTGTTCAGCGCCGAGCTTGGAAAAGGAGCACAACTGAACGGCAAGGCGATCCAGGTATCGAAGGCGGCACAACTAAAAGAATCTTTGGTCGCAACCGGCTTTCCCAGCCAAAAGCGGCACAAGAACCCCAACATTTTCTTTTATCACCAGATCACATTACGAACGCATGGGGTGCGGCGAGCGGGGTCCGCAGCGCTGGATTTATGCAACGTTGCTTGCGCGCGCTTCGACGGCTTCTGGGAGTTCAATCTTAATCCCTGGGATACGGCTGCGGGGACATTGATCGCGGAAGAAGCTGGGGGCAAAGTCAGCAGCTTCGATGGATCGCCATTCCAGTTGAATAGCCGCGAAACGCTGGCATCCAATGGCTTGATTCATGACGCTCTCATCCAGCAATTCCAGGAAATCTTTGCCGGGCGGGACCTCGATCCGCTGCCCGATCCACGTACCTACCAGCGTTAACCCGCGGATCCGCATCATAAGTTTGGCCGCGTTACAATAAAGCATGTGGGAACGCCGGCTCCGCTCCGGCAGATCATTCTGAAGGCCTCAGGTTAACCGTGATTAACTCACTTCTCGAGCGCAAGATAGAAAAGCGGCCGGACAAAGTCCGCCTGCAAGGCAGAATCCTTTTTCTTACGGAAGATCCAGAACTGATCAAGAGGCAGCTTGCTGGCGAAGACTTGCCGTGGGATACAAAGAACGCGGCAAACAATCCGAAGCTGCGCGATGACATCTCGACGGATGAGATCACGCCAGCCCACTATTGCTTTTATTTCGACGAGACGTTGGGAGAAATCCCCTATCTTGGGTTGAAGTGCGGCAATGTGACGCCGATCGGGCGTGGGGATGTAAAGCGTGGTGGATTTGTTTGTGCAGTGAGCGGCAAGCGCCGGGGCAAAGGTTCCAGCCGCGAACAGTCTCCTTACGCAGAGATGTGCGCCGGGATCCGCGTGGTGATTGCGGAAAATATTGAGCGCATTTACAAGCAGAATTGCCAGAACCTTGGATTGCTTACCTCTACAAATTTTTCTTTGATCGACCGCGTTCGCAGCGGGGAAGAGATTCCATTGAGCGAATTTACGGCCGGCGAAGACGAGATCACGCGGCAGGTGATCGAATACGGAGGATTATTCCCGTTCAACATCGCGAGGATGCAGGGGAAGGTGTTTTTGCCTCCGATCAAGTCCGCGGGTGGGGGTGGACAGGCGCCGATGACAGTGGCGGAGAAAATTTTTGCACGGCACATGATCAACGAGAAAGGCGGCGTGGGAGTTGCGGCGGTTAAGCCAGGGGACACGGGTTTCGCGCGCGCGGATTTGCGATTCAGTCACGAGTATGTAACGCCAATGGCCGCGATTTTCTTCGAGCAGTACGTAGGCAAAGATGCGAAGGTTAACGATCCGTCGACGATCTTGTTTTTCCGCGATCATCTTACGTTTCTCGACGAGGTCATTTCCGAAGAAAAGAAGAAGCTGGGGCTGCTCGATCTGGCGACGCAACTCAAGCTCAAGCAGCAGGATTTCGCGAAAAAGCAGGGAATTCGACTGCACGGAGAATTAAAGGACCGCAAGGGTTCTGAGGGGATCTGTCACTCGATCGTTCTGGAAAGCTATGCACTTCCTGGGCAATTGAATATCGGGTCCGACTCGCACACCCCCCATGTGGGAGCAATTGGATGTGTGGCTTTTGGCATCGGAACAACGGACGTATTTAATTCGTGGATTACGAAAGACGTTCGCGTGCGCGTACCGGAGTCGGTGAAGGTCGTGGTTCGCGGGAAGAGACATCCCAATGTGACCGCGAAAGATTTCATCCTGAAGATCCTGAGCCTGGAGTATGTCCGCAGCGGAAAAGCTCTCGCCAAGGTGATGGAATACGCTGGAGAAGCGATCGAGGATCTCAGCGTCGACGAACGCGCCACGATGACAAATATGGCGGCGGAGATCGGCGGCTTCACCGGCATCGTTGCTCCCGACAAGAAAGCGGTTGACTTCCTCGTCGAGCGCAGGGGCATGGATCGTGCACAAGCCGAGTCAATGATCGAAGGACTTTATAGCGATCCGGGGGCACAGTACGCGCACGTGATAGAGCTTGACGCGGCCGAGATCACACCGATGGTGGCGACACCGGGCGATCCAGGAAATGGCAAATACATCCGCGATTTGAATACCCCGGTTCCCGTGGAGATCGCATATGGCGGAACCTGCACGGCGGGGAAGAACGCAGACATGGATATGTACGCTCTTGTTCTGGCGGATGCCCTGAAACATGGGAAGCGGGTGGCGGCTTCCACGAAGTTCTACATCCAGTTCGGCTCACAAGAGACGCGCGATTACTGCCTGCGGCGGGGATATCTGGATGTTTTTCAGAAAGCTGGGGCGCAAGTGATTGAGCCCAGCTGCGGAGCATGTATTAATGCCGGGCCCGGCGTGTCCACGCGTTCGGACCAGGTCGTGATCAGCGCACAGAATCGTAATTTTCCGGGACGAAGCGGCCCCGGCCAGATGTATTTAGCGTCCCCACTTACGGTGGCGGCCAGCGCGGTCGCGGGATACATCATCGAATACGAGCCGAGCGAAAAGGCAGAACTGGTGGGCGCCTAGGAAGTTCTGGTCTGACGAACCACAGCAGCCGGCTCAGGCCTTACTGGCAGCGGCTGCTCGTTTTTTGGTCAGGTCATCCAGCGCCGGAAAAGAGCTTGCGGACGACAACGTTGTTTCATCCGGCTGCGAACCATTTCTGTGGGATTCGGAAAGCAATTGGATGGCGTTGCCCAAGAGCGGCGGGCAGAAAATGGTCGCGGTAATCCGTCCTTGCTTCACCCAAGTCTGTCCAGCTTTTGGAACACCATCGCATCCGGTGATCGGAAGGGACATTAGGGAGTCCCGTTCTTTGAGATCGCCCATTTCTTCGAATGCCTGTCGCGCGCCCATCGCCATATCGTCGTTCTGGCAAGAGATCAATCCAACATGAAGTTCTCGGGATGTGCTCAAGGATAGCCACGATTTCACGGCGTGATAACCACTCTGGCGGGTCCAATCACCCTTGAGAGTTTTCAGTTTGATGCCAGCAGGCTTGGTCGCCATCATGCCCTTGGTTCGCAAGCGGGAAACATCGCGAACCGCCGGACCTTCAATGTAAAGCACGCATCCCTGCTCACCGAGGATTGCAGCCATCTGTTGGCCCTGAATTCTTCCGATGGCTTCGTGATCTGAGATCATCGAGAATACGGGCACGGTGGCGTGCTGGCGCAGCTGGCTCAGGTATTCAACTTTGGAGTTGATCAACACCCAGGCGATCCCTGCCGAGACTGCTGCCTTAGCGACCTGGGGCATGCCCGTTCCCACCGGTTCTACCAGGATGGCATCGGGCCGTTTGTTTGGATTCTGAATGAATTCGAGGATTTGCTGAGTCTGCTGAACCGCATCATTGTTGGCATAGATGATTTGGAGATTTGCGCCAATCCTGCTGGCTGCTACCTGCGCCGACGCGGCCTGCTCCAGTTGATAGTCATTCTGATCCGTGATCAGAGACACAAGGATATTTAGTTTTTCCACCAGTCGCGCCCCCCAATAGCAACTGACCGCACTTTCTATGAAGACATTAACGCACTGTAAGTACTTCGGTGCTAGGTCACTTTAGTTTTGTGCTGGAAGCTCGATAGGCCGCGGATCGAGGAAAGACTTCCGAAAGATGATGATCAGCCTGAACTTGCGGTAGTGCGTCGTAAGTGGTTGAAAAAGAGCGGGATGGTTGAAATGAGCCAGTCCGATTTCCGCAACTTTTTGGCCGCTGGAACGTTCAAATGAGTAGACGGATTGGACAGGCTCCGAGGATCCAAGAGGTGGGATTTTCGGGCAGGGAGGTGAATATGAAATACGCAAAATATTTGGCGCTTTTGGCAGTGCTGATGGTTCCGCTGGCTTATTCGCAAGCCCAAGTCAGAGTTGGGGTCGGGATCGGAGTGGGTCCCGGATATGTTGCAGCCGGACCGCCAGCTTGCGCTTACGGCTACTATCCCGATTATCCATACGCGTGTGCCCCCTACGGGTACTATGGCCCGAGCTACTTTGTGGGCGGCGTCTTCATTGGCGCCGGGCCGTGGTATCACTGGGGACATCCGGCTGCGTTCTGGAACCGGGGCTACTACGGACGCGGGTGGGTTGGACATCCGGTGCCCGCCTATGGACGCGCGTATGACCGCGGCTATGCCCGGGGCTATGTCGGCGGATATCGGGCCGGCGGAGGATTTCACAGCGCCGCAGCATTCCACGGGGGCGGCTTCCACGGTGGTGGACGGCGCTAAATGAGTAGGGCAGCAGAAACGACGGCTGGCAATTGCCAGCCGTTTTTCTTTTTGGCGCATGGTTCGGTGTTCACGCGCAGCGCGATTCTTTGCTAGAATGGCGCGTCGCTCAACTGCCAGAGTAGTAAAATGAAGGCAGACCTCTCAGGAGACTGACACTTTTATGGCATACATTATTGCTGAGCCGTGCATCGGCACAAAAGACACCGCGTGTGTGGACGCGTGTCCGGTGGATTGCATTCATCCCAAGAAAGATGAGCCCGCTTACGGGACCGAGGAATTGCTCTACATTGATCCGGTCGAATGCATCGACTGCGGAGCGTGTGTCCCGGTGTGCCCGGTTTCCGCGATTTTCGCTCTTGATGATCTGCCGGAAAAGTGGGCGGCCTTCACCGAGCGGAACGCGAAGTATTACGGCCGGTAGGTTGAAGTAGAAGGATTCGTCGTTTCAAGGCGCGCGTCTTAGGTGGCGCGCGCCTTTTACATTTTACGGAAAGACTATCTTTTGTTCGCGTTGCCCAGAATCTCCGGATCCTTCCCGGTGTGGGCTTTGATGGCATCCAGGATCCGGATGTAGTTCTTCTTGTCCATTCGGATCACGTATGCCTTCATCACATTTTCCGGCTGATAATCGATTTCCAGCCAGTGCGTGCGCGATTTCGTCAGCATCGCAACCGCGCCAACACCGAGCGGGGCCGTAATGATGGTCTTCTCGTTAATCCGGTGGCGCTTTGAGAACTCGTACGAAAACTTGTCGATCGTTTTGTACGGGATCGAGACGCTATTGCCATTCACCGGACGGACCTCGACCGCATGATGGTCGTCGCTGAAGGTAAGAACGGCATTCGCTTGCCTGCCTTTGGCATCTGGCACTTTGACATGGTGGAATGAAGTTTCCTCGGCAGCGGAAAGCGTGCAGAGCACGGCGAGGAGAAGGAAAGAGGACGTGTTCCTGAACACAGTCCCTGAAGTATAGCGGATGAGAGGGCTGACCTGTGTCCGCTAACGATGCATAATTCCGTAGGTTACGGCGCCGATCGATGAAGTCGTGTTCACCAAAGGGGTAAGGCGTTCGAGCCGGTGATGGCCGGTTTTGTGGAAGACATAACTGATTGCCATCACACTGGCAGTTTCCACTGCGAAATTTGTGGCCAGTCCGGCAGTGCTGCCGGCTAACGGGCGGACCAATGGATTCAGTTCGCGTCCACCTCCAGACAGGTTCATATGAGTTACGAAGAAATCCGCCGTTGCAGCTGCGCCGGTGGCCGCGAACAGGATTGAATTCTCACGGTCCCAGAAAGGATGCCCCAGTTTATAGCCATCACGAGGAGCGATCGCAACCACTGGGGCGAAAGCCGGCTGGAATTCGATCGCGGCGTCAGGCGCATGCAGGTTTGCGCTGGGTGCTGACGGAAAAGAGGCGGATGCCATTTCCACTGAATCATTAGAGCGATTGCCGGCGCCATACGAAAGCTGGGCGGCAGCAGATCCGCAGCAGATGGCAAGGACGGAAAGTGCGAGAAGCAGCCTGTAGTATGAGAATTTGCTGATGATGACTTTAGTCGTATGCATGGATCGTCCCTTCGGACCTGTACTTTTGCAGCAGAGGGCCATGAAAGAAACAGTCCCAAAGTGCCCTGGGAGGCGATTACCGGGGTGACTTGCAAGGGAAGCTGTGGATTACCAGAGCGCAAGCCTGCCGTCTTCCAAAGGCAGAACAGGTTCCTCTAAAATCAACACAGCTATGGCTTTGCGCGAGACAGAGGGGATTGTGTTGCGGACCTACCCCATGCGGGAGGCGGACCTGCTGGTTACCCTGTTCACGCGTTTGGAGGGAAAAGTTCGCGGAGTCGCCCGTTCGGCGAAAAAGTCGAAACGACGGTTCGGAGGTGCGCTCGAACCGCTGACGTACGTGCGGGCGTTTTACGACGTGAAGGAGCGCCAGGAACTCGTGCGATTGGACGCCTGCGAAGTCCTGGAGTCGCCCATGGCCTCTGAGGTCAGCTACGCGCGGGTCGTAGCGCTTGGCCATATCGCTGAATTACTGGACGAGATGCTGCCTGATCGCGAGGCGAATGACGCGATTTTCAGGCTCACACTTTCGGTCTTGCGCGTTCTGGATAGTGCTGAAGTGTGGATGCCGGTCACCTATTTTCAATTGTGGATGACGCGACTGGTCGGTTTCTTGCCGGAACTCACGGAATGTGTCGTGTGCGGCAACGCCCTCAATGGGGATCGAGCTTACTTTCATGCGTTGGCCGACGGTTTGATGTGCGGCAACGATAAAAGATTGGCATCGTCGGAACTTTCGAATGAATCGCGAAATATGGCGGCGAAGATATTCCGGTTTCCGGTGGATCACTTCAGCGAATCTCACTGGCCGAAATCGCAGTGCGCGGATTTGCGCAAGTTTCTGATCCAGATCTTGCAGCGGCATATAGAAAAGAAACTCGTTACCGCCGGAATGCTGGAGAAAATCGATAATCCTGTAACCGAATCCCGGGCACGATAGCTGACGGCCAGCCGTTCCTTCCGTTACAATCAACGATTATTCCTCGAACGCTGAATTGCCTGTGACACCAGCCAAGTCCAACCCGCTTACGCTGCAGGAGTTGATTCTTCGCCTGCAGGCTTTCTGGGCAGAACACGGCTGCGTATTGCAGCAGCCTTACGACGTGGAAGTTGGAGCAGGGACAATGGCTCCGGAAACGTTTCTGCGCGTACTTGGACCCAAGCCATACAAAGTCGCATACGTACAACCCTCTCGGCGGCCGGCTGATGGCAGATATGGAGAAAATCCCAACCGGCTGTTTAAGCACATGCAATTGCAAGTGATCTTGAAGCCACCGCCAACGAACGTGCAGGAACTATATCTGGAGTCGCTTGGCGCGATCGGCATCGACCTGCGGCAGCATGACATCAAGTTCGAAGAGGACAACTGGGAAGCTCCGACGCTGAGCGCTTGGGGCGTGGGTTGGCAGGTGATGCTTGACGGCCAGGAGATCACGCAATTCACCTACTTCCAGCAATGTGGTGGCATCGATTTGAATCCGATTTGTGCCGAGCTGACGTACGGGTTGGAGCGTATTTCCCAGTTCCTGCAAGATCTGGATTCGATCTACGACATCGTGTGGGCGCGTGATCCTGATTCTGGTGTGCCGGTGAAGTATGCGGATGTCCGCCTTGCGGATGAACTTCAGTTCTCTGTCTACAACTTCGAATTTGCCGACGTAGAGAAAGCCTGGAAACATTTCGAACTTTACGAATCAGAGTGCAAGGGCTTGATCGAGAAGTACGCAGAATTGAGCAGAAACAAAGATGCTGCACACGGGAAATCTCGTTTTCCGCTGCTAGGAGCCTATGACCTGTGCCTGAAATGTTCGCACCTGTTCAACATCCTGGATGCGCGGGGGGCAATTTCGGTGACGGAACGCGTTGGGGTGATCGCACGGGTTCGAGCGTTAGCAGTTGGCATAGCGAAGGCCTGGATCGACCAGCAGAAACCGGATGAGGCAGAAACGGCGGAGAAGGAAAGTCCTGCGCGACAGAAGAAGGCGAGTTCCCAGAACGAGAAGCTATCGCCTGTAGGGTAAGTAGTTTTTGGCAGTGTGATGCGAGTCACATGCGATTCCCAGGGAATTTGAGAAACTGAGTAGTTTGAAAGCATGCCAGATTTTCTCCTAGAGATTGGGTGCGAAGAGATTCCCGCACGAATGATCGATGCGGCCTCGCAGGAATTGCGGGAGCGAGTCGCCGCGTTACTACTTCGCGAACGACTGTCTGGCGGGGAAGTGCTGAGCTTCGAAACGCCCCGTCGGTTGGCCGTGATGGCTACCGGCATTGCGCCAGCTCAGGCGGACGTGACTGAGCAGCTGACCGGACCTTCGGTTCATGTCGCGTATAAAGATGGACAGGCTACTCCGGCTGCTCAGGCTTTCGCGAAGAAGGCCGGGGTTGATATTGGCGGGCTGGAGCGAATCACTACTGCTAAAGGTGAGTACATTTCGGCGAAGGTGACAAAGAAGGGGCGAGCTGCGTCAGATATTCTCGCCGAACTGCTTCCCAAAGAGATCGCGGGTATTTACTGGCCGAAGAATATGTACTGGCGGAAGCCGAGCGAGCGGTTCGTGCGTCCGGTGCGCTGGCTGGTAGCGATGCTGGATGGGGAAACGATTCCCCTGGAATTCGGGGGTGTCCAGGCCGGAAATCGCTCGCGAGGACACAGAATTCTGAGTGATGGCCCAGTCACCATCGCAGGTCCGGGTGCAGCTTACGTGGAATCGCTACGTTCGGCGAAGGTGCTCGGCAAGGCGGAACGCGAGCGCCAGATTCGGAAGGCGCTCGATAGCGCTGCGCGGGCGATCCCGGGAGCGCACTGGCGCGAGGATAAGGCGCTGCTCGAAACAGTTATAAATCTGACGGAGTTTCCGTCGGTGGTCTCGGGTGCATTTGATCCGCAGTTTCTGGTCTTGCCGGAAGAGGTGCTGGTGACAGTGATGCGCGACCATCAGAAGTATTTCGCGCTCGAAGACTCCGAAGGCAAGTTGCTGCCTCATTTTCTTGCAGTATTGAATACCGACCGTGATTCGGACGGCTTCATCCGCCAGGGGAACGAGCGAGTCCTGCGCGCTCGATTCAATGATGCCCGCTTTTTCTGGGAAACGGACCAGAAACGATCTTTATTGGAGCGTCTTGATTCGCTGCGTAACGTGACCTTCCAGAAGGATTTGGGAAGCTACTACGACAAGACTCAACGTGTACAGCGGCTTGCCAGCTGGGTGAACGAGATCGTGAAGCAAAACGAGATCGCTATCCGTCCTGGGGTGGTGCATAAAGCGGCTTGCCTGGCGAAAACTGATCTGACCACTGAACTCGTTAAAGAGTTCACGGAGTTGCAGGGAATCATTGGCGGACTTTATGCCCGGGTGCAACAGTTGGATTCCGGACTGCCCGTCGCTACCCGGTTGGCAATTGCGGATGCGGTTTATGATCACTACAAGCCAGAGTCCACTGACGACGAATTGCCGCGTTCGTTGGAAGGCGCGGTGCTTTCGATCGCTGACAAAGCTGACACCATTGCCGGGATGTTCGGACTTGGACTGGTGCCGAGCGGTTCGAAGGATCCCTTTGCACTGCGGCGCCAGGCGAACGGCATCGTGCGCGTGATCGCTGAAAAGAAGATTCCGCTGCACATCAGCGAATTGATGCGCGATGCGAGGTCTGGTTACCAGAAGTCTGAAGCCGAGAAGAAGTTTGTTGACGATCCCAAGTATTTTGACTCGGTCGGGTTATTTTTCCGCGAGCGGCTGGAATTCTATTTGCGAGATGTATGTGGATATTCGTACGACGTAGTGAAAGCAGTGCTCGGGGCCGATTCCGACGATGTTATCGATGCGGTTGCGCGGGCAGAGGCCGTGAAACAGGTTTTGCATATGCCCGAATTTCAGTCGATAGGCGCGGCCTGCAAGCGCATACGGAACATTTTGCGGCAGGCCGAGGAGAAGGGAATCGCTCCTGCATCGACGGTCGAGGCCCAATTCGCCGCTCCCGAGGAAGAACGAGATCTGATTGCCTACCTCAATCAACAAGGCGCAGCGGTGGAGCAGCACCGCAGCAAGCATGAATATCTCGAAGCGTTACGGATGCTGGCGACGGCGCGGGAACCGGTGGACCGGTTCTTCGACAAAGTGATGGTGATGGTCGATGATGCGAACGTACGCGCAAACCGTTTGGCGCTTTTGCAGAAGCTGCTCAGGGAATTTTCAACGATCGCGGATTTTTCCGAGATCGTCATGGAAGGCAAGTAAAT
>JASLEQ010000215.1 GCA_030151135.1 Candidatus Sulfotelmatobacter sp.
AAGCGGCAACTGCGAATCCCGCCGGAACTTGCTTACGGAGACGCAGGCTACAAAAACATCATTCCGCCAAACTCTACGCTGATCTTCGACATCCAGTTGCTCTCGGTAACTCCGGCGCCTCAAGAGAATCCGCCTCAGAAATGATCGGCGTATCTACAAGCCGCGTGAAACTGGAGGCCTTCGTCCCAAACGGAAAGGCCGGCGAAACGGAATACGACTCGCGCCAATAGAAAGTCCTGCCGCGTGCTCGTAAGAGCGCCGATGAGCCTTTTTTTTGCCGGATTTTTTACGCTTTGACGACTTTACCGCTGCGCAGGCAGGACGTGCAGACGCGGATCCGCTTCCCCTGACCGTTCACCTTCGCGTGCACCGGACGCAGATTGATATTCCAGCGCCGCTTGGTGACGTTATGCGCGTGGCTGATGCGGTTGCCCGCTTGCGGTTTCTTGCCGCAAATTTCACATTGTTGTGCCATTCGACTGCTCCCAGGTAGTTCAGATCTTGTAGGGCAAACCTAAATTTTACAGGACTTTCCCCATTTTCGGCAATCACCGCAACCGCTTCTCTGGCCTGATTGTTAGATAGAACAGGTCGGCAGAAGGCATTCGATCGCGTCGCGTCCGGAGCCACCACGACCGGCACGGTACAGGCAAGGCCGCCCGGGGCAGACGAAGAGGACCACAAATTCCCATAAAAATCCCACTCTCGGCCCCGTGAATGCCCTGTGCGATACTGATCTCATGCAGTCGCCTCTTCAGTCGCCCACCGCGGCCACCGATCCCAAATCTGTCAAGGTTCATCTCACCGCGGGGACCGGTATGGACATCGAATGGGCCGACGGCCACGCTTCGCATTACACGTTTGTCTACCTCCGCGACGCGTGCCCCTGTGCGATGTGCGAGGATGAACGCGGCAAAGCCGGCCGCCGTCCCGGAGACCCGGCCGCCGCCGCCCCCGGCGCACTGCTCATCTTCAAGCCGGCCGCGAAGCCGCTCTCGGCCGAGGGCGTCGGCAAGTACGCGATCAAGTTCTCGTGGAATGACAACCACGATCTGGGGATCTACTCGTGGAAGTTTCTGCGTGAAGTTTGTCCCTGTGAAGAATGCAAGGAAGCGCGTGCCGCAGGCTAGCCTGACCGCCTGCACGCAAAGAGCCTTTGATTCTGTGTGATTGGCCTCGACCGACGAGCAAAGTAGCCGTTCATGAGTTCCTTGGCCCACAATTCGGCAATCGAATCGACCGTGCAGGAACTCCTCCCCGATCTCCATGCCAAAGCCGCCTGCGACAAGATCGGCGTCAGCCGCGAATCGTTCGCTACCATGCTGATAGAGGTCGGCTCAAAGCATGCCTCGGCTTTGCCTTTAGCTGAGCTCCGCGTTTTCTTTCTGGGCCTGCGCGTCGACGAACTCGCCCTTGCCCGAGCCTGTGCCGCCGGCCATGACGCTGCCTGGGAGATATTCCTTACCCGCTTTCGAGAAAAGCTTTACCTTTCTGCCTTGCGGATTACCCGGGAAGACTCCTCCGCTCGAGAACTCGCTGATAACCTCTACGCCGATCTCTACGGCACAACCACTCGGGATGGGCAGCGTGTCTCGAAGCTTGCCTCCTATACCGGGCGCGGATCGCTCGAGGGCTGGCTTCGCACTGTTCTCGCCCAGGAATATGTAAACCGGTACCGCCGCACAAAGCGGCTGGTCAGCCTGGATGAGGAATCGGAAGAGGGCGTCCAGTTTCAGGCGCCAAATCCTGAGCCGGTGCAGTCCGTGGACGCGCGTCTGTCCGGAGCAACAAACTCCGTATTGGCCCAATTGCCCGCAGAAGACCGCTTGATCCTGAGTGCGTACTACCTCGACGGACGCACCTTGGCCGAGATCGCCAAGATGCTGGGCGTCCATGAGTCGACCATCAGCCGCAAAATCGACAAATTGGCCAAGTCCTTGAGAAAGCAGATCATTGCCTCCTTGACCAGCGCAGGGCTGTCCCGCCGCCAGGCCGAAGAGGCGTTGGAAGTCGATGTCCGCGACCTCCAGGTCGACATTCGCCGTAGTTTGGCGCAAGATTCCCAAGCCCGCCCGTTCTCAGAGAAGACAGTAAAAGCCAGAGTTCGCGAGAACCAAGGTTGAACCGGAACAATGGGCAGACGTTCGCTCGATTATTGGCAAAAGAGTAATGGAAAAACTTCCCCAGATCGTCACTGAACGTTTGAAGCTGGCTGCCGTGTCGACCAGCCATCCAGACGCTGACGTGTTGACGGCCTTAGCCGAGCATTCTTTGGCGAAGAACGAGCTTGCCACCGTGCTGGAACATCTGGCTCGCTGCGCCGACTGTCGAGAGATTGTTGCACTGGCGCTTCCAGAAACTGAGTCGCTGCAGGAAACCGTGCGCCCGGTAAGAGCCGGCCGGTTCGCTTGGCCAACCTTGCGTTGGGGCTTGATCGCTGCAGGCCTGGTCGTAATCGCGTCGTTCGGAGTGATCGAATTTCAGCAACAGCATCTCCGTACGACTGCCACCGCCGACAAGAGCACCCCGGATTTGTCGCAGAATACGATCAGCCCTTCATCCCAGCCCGCGCCCGCACAGGAGAGCAAGAATGTTGCGGCCGCTGAGCCGGGAGACAAAGCAAGCAGCGATCAGCTGACCTCACGCAAAACTGGCAATGCCTCGGCCGGCGAGCAACCGAATGCATCTGGAACCTTTGCATCACGAGTCCGCGCCGTGCCTACCGGAGGACCTCTGCAGAGTGCTCCTAAGGTTCAGTTTCAGCAGAACGGACAAATTGCTCAGTATCAGGTTCCCTCGACCACGCCGGGCGCTGCGGCAAAGCAGGAGCCATCCAGCTTGGACGCCAACTCAACAGCCATGGCAGGTGCGCAATCAGCCGCATCCTTCCACGGCTCCGCCAATCCGCAGCAGGAAAACGTCGACCTTACCGCCCAGATGCAGCCAGTTCAGCAGATCCCCCCGGCTTCCGCCGACGCAAGAGTTGTCAGGACCAAGCCCGCGATGGCTGCGAACGCTCCTCCAGCCCTCTCTTCACGTGGCCCGAATTACGCCGAAGCCAACGCTTCTTCGCCGGATTCTCTCGTCAGTTGGAGGGTCAGCGATGCAGGAGGACTTCAGCGCTCCTTCGACCAGGGCAGCACTTGGCAGGACGTAAACATCAATCAGCTGGGATCATCTTCCGGATTGATGACGGCACGGGCGACCTCGCGAGTCAACGGCACGAGTGAAGGCTCGCTGAAGAAGGAAGCCTCATCTCCCATCTTTCGTTCCGTTTCCTCCAACGGCACAGAGATCTGGGCTGGAGCCTCAAATGCCCTGCTCTATCACTCCACGGATGGCGGCAACACTTGGACGAAGGTTCTCCCGTCCGCTTCCGGCATCGCATTAACCGGCGACATCGTAAGCGTGGAATTCCTCGATCCCCTGCGCGGACGGCTCGTTACATCCACCCCCGAAACCTGGACTACCTCCGACGCAGGCCAGTCCTGGCAGAAGCAATAACCTTCGTTACTTTCGTGAGCTCGCTTCCGCCAGAATTACCAAAGTGACATTTACACCTTTTGGAGCGCAGTTCTACTATCCATCTCGTGGTTTGGCAGTTCTGGGGGAGGGCTGCCGAGGCGTCCTGGACTGAAAGGTCCTAGGGCGCTTTTCTATTTCTCAGCTACTCGCTTTTTACCTTTCGTCAGGTCGAGCAGAAGGTACTGCTCATCCACGAAAGCCTCCTCGATTCTCAGGGCACGTGGTTCGATGCCAAACACTTTGAACCCTAAGGATTCGTATAGCCTTAACGCAGCAGCCTGGGTGCTGGTAACGGAAAGCAACACCTGACCGAGGCCATGAATCGCCGACGCTCGCTCCAGCAAGACTGTCATCATCCGCCGCCCAACGCCCTTGCCGCGTTCCGGCGCGCTGATATAGACGCCCCAGACGCGTCCTTTATGGCGGCTCTTTTGCCCGTTTTCCCGATAGAAGCCGGCCATTCCCACGAGACTTGCATCTTTAAACGCACCGATAACAAATGAATCTGCCCCCGACCATAACCTGCGTTTCACCTCTTCCAGCGTCAGGGACTCGTATTCTTCCAACGACGCGCTGAACGCAGCAGGCTCACCACGCAATGCTTCCCGGCGCAGTCTCAACCACTCCTTCGCATCGTCCGCATCCAACAGTCGGATTTCCATTACTCCGCCCCGCGACAGTTTGTGCAGTATCCACCAATTTCCAGTCGCGATATCAGAATCCGAAAACGGCAATCCTTCTCGACCTGCTGCTTGAGCTTTTCGAAACTGTCGCTCACGAATTCCGTGATCTTCCCGCAACGCAAACACGCCATGTGAATATGGTCTCGCCCCAGTTTTCGCTCGTAATAATGTCCTTCGCCATGGATGTGCATCAGGTCGAGCTCGTCGATCAGTCCATGGCGTTTGAGAAGTCGCAGCGTGCGGTAGACCGTGCTCCGGTCCACGCTGGCATCCAGCCGCTGCGCCTTGCGTAGAATTTGCGCCGCATCCAGATGCTTGCTCGCGGTTTCCATCACACTTAGGATCGCGCGGCGCTGTTGCGTCATTCGTATCCCACGCTCGGCAAAGTGCGCCTGCAATCGACCTGGCATCTCCGTTTGCGGAAGTGGCATGAACTCAAACTCCTTTCGCAACTGGTCGCAAATACGATGCGACGGTTTCTTCGGACGAAACTGGACACTCAAGACCGCCGTCGGGCATCCTGAAAAGGTAATTTTGTGATGCGACTCGGTTGCAACTGGCATTGTACCTGTCTCTGCGATGCGGTCGCATCTCTACCAAAGAACTTATGAACACTCTTGATCGTCCATTTCTCCTCTGGACCGCGCGCTTCCTGAGGTTCCTTGGACCTGTCGCCTTGCTGCTGGTCGTCTTCGGCATCCCCGCCACTTCGCAGGAAAGCCCGTACATCGTTACCTACGATCACTACCTCGAAGAACCTGGCAGCCTGGAGGTCGAATACTTCTCAACCTACGGCACCCAGCGCGGCGCCGGTGACTTCGTCGCCGATTGGATGGAATTCGAATATGGCGCAACCGCCTGGTGGACCACCGAACTCTATCTCGACGCCCAGTCCACCTTCCACGACAGCACGCTCTTTACTGGATTCCGCTTGGAAAACCGCTTTCGCCTGCTCAAGAGCGAGCACGCGGTGAATCCGGTGCTCTATATCGAATACGAGCAGATCAACGAAGCCGACAAGATCATTAAAGAAGTCGAGGGTCACGACGTCGAGGCCGACCATGCTGTCCCGAACTCCATCGCACGTCTCGAACACGACCACGAACTTGAATTCAAGATCCTGCTGTCGAGCACTCATAATGGATGGAACGTCGCCTTTAATCCCCTGGCCACCAAAAACCTGACCGGCGGTGATCCGTGGGAATTCGGATATGCCCTGGGTGCAAGCCGCCCGCTGGCCTTGAAGGCCTCCGCACAACGCTGCAGCTTTTGCCGCGAGAATTTCATCGCAGGGCTCGAGCTTTATGGCGGCCTGGGCGACCGCGATGACTTTGGACTTCACGAAACTTCCCACTACCTCGCTCCGGTCGTTGCGTGGAATTTGCCTTCGAACTGGACTCTGCGGCTTTCCCCGGGATTCGGTCTGAACGACAATAGCCATCGTTTTCTTTTGCGCTGGGGAATCTCTCGCGAATTTTCAGGATTCGGCACAACCATGGCACGGTTGCTTGGAGGACATTGATGAGTTTGCTCACAAAATTCTGCACGTTCTCTCTCGTGACGATCGCAATTCTTTTCGAAACCAATCTTCTGTTTGCCCAGGTTGATCGCCCGGCAAGCGCAGATAATTCTGTTTACGCTGAATTAGCGAAAGCGCCGAAGAAAGCTGCCGCCCGGCACAACCCGCTGGAGAATGATCACGATGCTCCCATCGCCGGAGCAAAGCTCTTCGCGCAACACTGCGCGGAATGTCATGGCGAGACCGCGGAAGGCGGCAAAAAAGGGCCAAGCCTTCGCGCGCCCGAAGTGCGGCAAGCCACTTCTGGAACGCTCTTCTGGCTGCTCACGAATGGCGTGGTTCGGAAAGGCATGCCGGTCTGGTCCAAGCTTCCCGACGCCCAGCGCTGGCAGCTGGTGACTTACATCAAATCTTTGGGCTCTGGTTCCTGAGCTCCCGCAACATTTAGATTGACGGTCGCGGCGAGGTCGGTGGTACGGCTTCGCCTTTTATTTACCCCTTCCCTTAGCGAACCTGCGGGCCCGACGGAGTTGCGACCTTTCTCCCTCCCCGGTCATCTAACCGCAGTGTTACGATAGAAAGTTCGGCTCCCTAACGGGGCGCAATCATATAGATCGCCACACGGCAACGCCGCCCACACGATGTTGAGCGTCGGCCGACACCGCGGCGTTACAAACGAGGAGAAAGCAAATGGCAGGCAATGGAATCGTCGAAGTGACCGATGCAAACTTCGACCAGGATGTACTGAAATCCGACAAACCCGTTCTGGTGGACTTCTGGGCAACTTGGTGCGGCCCCTGCCGCGCCATCGCCCCCATCGTCGAAGAACTGGCCACGGAGTATCAGGGCAAAATCAAGATCGGCAAGATGGACGTCGACTCGAACCAGGCCACGCCGATGCGCTACAAGGTCACTGGCATCCCGACGCTCCTGGTCTTCAAAGGCGGACAGGTCGTTGAGCAACTCGTCGGCTATCGCCCGAAAGACGCCATCGCCCAAGCCCTGAACAAGCACATCGGATAAGAGCTGTCAGCTCTCCAGCCGCCAGCTTTCAGTTAACAGTAAGAACGCCCGGGATTATTCCCGGGCGTTTTTTGCATTTGAGAGCGGGTCAGCGATGTTCAGTATTTCCTGAGGACCCCGATTACTCTTCCCTGCACATCGACTGAGTCGGCGGGGACGATGATTGGTTTCATGGCCGCGTTTGAAGGCTGCAGGCGAATGTTCTCTCCTTCGCGGTAGAAACGCTTCAGGGTGGCGTCGCTCTGTTCGACGAGGGCCACGACGATGTCGCCATTGTGCGCGGTCTTCGCTTTCTCGACGAGCACGTAGTCGCCGTCGAGGATCGCTTCGTCCTGCATCGAGTCGCCGCGCACCTCGAGCACGAACACTTCTTTCGA
>JASLEQ010000251.1 GCA_030151135.1 Candidatus Sulfotelmatobacter sp.
GAACGAGCGGGCGAAACGGACCTGTTCGAAGGCCTGCTCGATGCATTGCTCACGCGTCATGCGAAGCTTGTATTTGAGATGGATATCGCTGGTGGCCAGAAATACATGAATTCGCGGATGGGCTGCGTGCTCCAACGCGTGCCATGCGCGCTCGATGTCTTTGGCATTTGCCCTGGCGAGTCCGGCGATCTTGGGCCGGCGGATTTCGGCGGCGATCATGCTTACCGACTCGAAATCGCCTTCGGACGAGATCGGGAATCCGGCTTCGATCACATCGGCGCCTAGACGGTCGAGCTGCCGCGCCATGCGCAGCTTCTCCGCAGGGTTCATGCTGCAACCGGGAGATTGTTCGCCGTCACGCAGCGTGGTGTCGAAGATGGTGATTCTCGATCCAGCCATCCGTCCTCCTTAGCCCAAAAAGCTGCGACCTGTAGGGCAGGTCGTAGCTAAGAGGGTAAAGAGAAAGCGGACGATAACTCAAGTTTATAATTTTTATGTTTAGTATTAGGATATCTTATCCATAAGTCTTTTAATCGGTTGTGCCGGAGCAGCATAAGTGGATTTATTTCAGCTGGAAACGTTCTTGACGGTGGCTCGAGAGGGCAGTTTCTCGAAAGCGGCGAAAAAGCTTTATCGCACCCAGCCAGCCATCAGCCAGACGGTGCGCAAGCTGGAGGAGGAGATCGGCGAGGCACTCTTCGACCGGTCGTCGCGGGAAGGAATCCTGACCGACGCTGGAAAGGTACTGGAGGAGTATGCCCAGCGCCTGCTCAACATGCGCAGCGAGGCGCTTGCGGCGGTCGGTGAAGTCCGGCAGCTGGAACGCGGCCGACTAAGTGTGGGTGCCAACGAGGTAACCTGCCTTTACCTGCTGCCGATCCTCGACAAGTTCCGTGACCGCTGCCCCATGGTTTCCATCGCGGTACAGCGATCACTAGCCAGCCAGATTCCCGAAGAGCTGATGAACCGCAGCATCGAACTGGGATTGATCACGTACAAGATGGATCAACCGGAGTTGCGGTCAATTGTGATCTACCGCGATGAACTGGTCTTCGTGATGCCGCCGTCGCACCCCTTGGCGGGGGGAGGCCCGTTGAGCATTACGCAACTCGGGGCAGAAGTGTTTGTTGCGCACAATGTGCCCTCGCCTTATCGTGCGAAAGTTATTGAGACTTTCAAGCACAAGAACATCCCGCTGCACATGCACATCGAACTGCCGACCGTGGAGGCGATCAAGAAGTTCGTCGCGCGCGAGCGCGGATTGGCGCTCCTGCCCGGCATCTCCGTGGAGGATGAACTGGCGCGTGGAGAACTGGCGAGCGCGAGGATCAAAGAGTTGGCTTTCGAACGCAAAGTGCGCATCGTGTACCGCAGGAACTCAGCGCTTTCGCATGCGGCGCGCGCATTTCTTGACGTGGCCGAGAGCTTTGCCAAGCACAAGGGCGGGCGCTATCTCTTTCAGCCGGAGCGCTAAAGGGAGCGGCGAGATATAATCGCGGAACTCTACCGAAACCTGGTACACGCACCATGGATGATAAGAAGCGGGACCGCGCGCTTGGCATGGACCGCAGCATTACACGCCGCGATTTTCTGAACGGCGTGGCTCTGACCGTGGGTGGCGCGCTTGTAGCGCCCCAATTCCTGCATGGAATCGATCAGGCTACTTCTTCCTCGCAAAGTGAGTATTATCCACCGGCGCTGATGGGCTTGCGCGGAAACCACGAAGGCTCCTACACGTATGCGCACCAGTTGCGCGATGGAGATTTCGCGCAGGCGGACAGCGAGCCGCAAGCGACTGGTGAAGAATACGATCTCGTGATAGTGGGTGGAGGCATCAGTGGCCTGGCAGCCGCTCATTTCTATCGCAAGGCCGCTGGCCACAACACCAAGATTCTGATCCTCGACAATCACGACGATTTTGGCGGACACGCAAAGCGCAACGAGTTTCGCGCCGGCAACCGTCTGCTGCTGGGCTATGGAGGAACGCAGTCGATTGAAAGCCCTTCGGAATACAGCGAGGTCGCTAAGGGTGTGCTCAAAGACCTTGGAATTGAAACCAAGAAGTTCTACGAGGATTACGACCAGAAGCTCTACGCGAAGCTCGGCACCGCAAATTTTTTCGATAAAGAAACGTTCGGTGAGGACCGCCTCGTGCCGGGAATGTTTTCGACTCCGTGGCAGGAGTGGGTGAAGAAGACACCGCTCTCGGAGGCGGCGCAGCGGGACTTGGCGCGGGTGTACACGGAAAAGGCCGATTATCTGCCGGGACTATCGCTGGAACAGAAACGCGCGAAGCTTGCGAAAATCAGCTACGCGGACTACCTCGTCAAGTGTACGAAATGCACTCCCGACGTGCTTCCCTTCTTTCAGTCACGCACGAACGATCTCTTTTGCGTGAACATCGACGCGGTACCGACGCTGGCGATCCTCGAAGCGGGAGACGACTACGGGATTCATTATGCGGGGCTCGACGGGTTAGGGTTCGGCAATGTCACGGAAGGACGCGGCGAGGAAAAGCAGGAGCCTTACATCTTCCATTTTCCAGACGGAAATGCCTCGGTCGCACGGCTGCTGGTGCGGGACCTGATTCCCGAAGCGATGCCGGGAAACACGATGGAAGATGTGGTCACCACGCACGCGGACTACAACAAACTCGATCAAGCCGATTCTCCGGTTCGCATTCGATTGAATAGCACCGCGGTGCACGTGAAGCACGTTGGAGACGCCGCCACCGCGAAGCAGGTGGA
>JASLEQ010000255.1 GCA_030151135.1 Candidatus Sulfotelmatobacter sp.
TCAACGGAAATAGCGACGCTCACTGAAGATATTCTGGCGTTCGGAACGCTTAAGATGGATAGCTGGCCTGTCTTTGGCTCTGACACACTGGCAGACATTGTTCGTTTCTTAGGTATTGTGACGACACCAGCCTCTCCGGGCTTGGCTCTCACTTTCGCCCATCGCGCTCTCTAAGCAGCCGGTATTCTTGGCTCTTCCATCAGCAGCCATCGTTGCCCGGCGTGCTCTCCGCTTTCGTATGCTGCGCTCTTTCACCGATTTCCGCCGGACAGAGGGGACAGGAGCCAAGAAAACCAATCCGTTCTAGCTCCTTCGCTTCGTGAGCTCATCGTCAACTGTGTTCTGTTCCGACATAATTCGGGAAAGTCCAGCAAACGTAAACGGCCCTGAGCCCGAAAGAAGATTGCTGCGGCGCAACGCACTCGGTAGGCGAAGGTGCACTCCGCAAAGAAATCGGTTTAAACGGAAAGATCAGTCTAGAGACGCCCATACTCGCAAAACCAACTTGGGCGTTTTCATCGCTTGCTCTTGCAGTATGGCAGTCTTGTTCTCACCCCAAAATCCCTTTCGCTATGAGCTTTGCAAGTACCTCAATCTTCGACGTCGCTACACCAAAGTTCGACTTGCCGAAAACAGATGCTTTCGGGCATTCTGATTGTCCTCGATCGTCGCCAGCAACGACACAGTGCCCGTTACAATCCTGGACTCTCGAATCGTCATAAGATCCGGTTGTGCCTGCACACGCGTTTGACGCCGGTCGCGATCAACCAGCTAGCGGGCTAGCCTATTCACAGTAGTTCTTTTTATTCGCCCCGATGCACAACTGTTTTGGGAATCGCAACAGAATCGTTCGCTATTCCTCGGCTGCAATTGCGACTACAATTTCCGGGGTGAGCGCCAGAATAGTTCCTCTCGTAACCTTCATTGCCGCCTTGCTCATATCGGCTAGGTCGCAGCCCGGAGTATCGAACAGCGCAGCCTCCGAAGATGGTCTCTGCCGGCCTCAACTTGTTGCTCATGGATCTGTCTCAAACAATGCGAGCGTGATGAACGGGATCGACGTCCTCGAACAGGATGGGTTCCAGGAGATCCGGGGTTCCGACCCCTCCTCCCCACGCACAGTCGGTGTTATCACCAATCAAACCGGCTTCGATATCGAAGGCCGCAGGACGATCGATATTCTCGCCAAAGCGCCCGGCATCAAGCTCATGGCAATATTCAGCCCCGAACATGGCGTGACCGGGGAACTCGAGCTCGATTCGGTTGGCGACGCAGTCGATCGCGCCACGGGCGTACATATCTACAGCATCTACGGCGAGACCACGGCGAGCCGGCATCCACTTGAGAGCGTGCTCCGCAAGCTGGATGTCCTGGTGATCGACATCCAGGACATCGGCTCCCGTTTCTATACGTACGAATCTACCGTGGGTTACGCACTTGAATCCGCAGCGATCACCGGCACCGAGGTGGTTGTGCTCGATCGGCCGAACCCGTTAACCGGGGTTTATGTTCAAGGGCCTGTCTCGGATGGCAAACACCTCAGCTTTGTCGATTACACGCGGGAACCGATTCGGCATGGCATGACGCTGGCCGAATTGGCGAAGATGTTTAACAGCGAGCGCCACATCAACGCAAAGCTCGCGGTGGTTCCGGTAAAGGGATGGACGCGCAGCGACTGGTTTGATTCCACCGATCTGGTTTGGATAAACCTGTCGCCCAATATGCGCAATATGAACGCGGCGGCGCTCTACACCGGGATCGGATTTTTGGAGTATACCAATGTATCGGTCGGTCGCGGGACGGATACGCCGTTCGAGGTATTTGGTGCGCCGTGGATCGGACCGCGGCAATTCGCGCAATATCTGAATGCACGCCAAATCCCGGGTGTCCGATTCGTGCCAACCTGGTTTACGCCCGCCAAAGATGCCAAGCTAGGCGGACACCGCCTTGGCGGGGTGCAGATGATCGTGACTGACCGGTCTGTTCTCGATGCGCCGGAACTTGGATTGGAACTTGGCTCGGCGCTGCTGAAGCTCTATCCGGCTGATTGGCAGTTGGATCGGCTGATCGATCTGCTGGGGAATGAGTCAACTTTAGAGCAGCTTAAGTCCGGCAAAGATCCGCGGTGTATTGCCCAGGACTATCAACCGGATCTACAACAATTTATGCGGATCCGGCAAAAGTACCTGATTTATACCGATCACTGAATTAAAAGCAATAGAGGCGCTCCCGTTGAAACAGTCGATTCCAACGATTCGATCTGTTTCGCCATTCTGGTGAGGTCAAATGTATGTCCTCTCGACAGAATACTGATGACCAATAGATCGTAGACTATGACTGGGCTTCCCCCAAGTCGTGTCGGGAAATCCGAAAAAGCGTGCGACCCGCAGATCGGGCACCAATGCCCGCAGCATCGTTTCTCGGCCAATCTATCTCTCCACCTTCTTCCGCTTTCGTTCTCCCGCGACGAAGGTCGCGAAGCCGTCATGGCCTTTGCTGCGCATGCGGGTGCGCTGCGTTTATGTCTTCTCCATCAGTGCAGCCGACACGAAGGCATACTGAGAAGTGGTCGTAATTTCGCGTGGCCTAGCAATTCTTTCAAACAGTCAACGAAGCTCCGTTGTCGAGCAATATGTGTGGCACAGGCGTGCCGCAAGGAGTGGCAGACTGCGTAATCACGGGGTACAGCTCGTGGCCGAAGTGGTCCCGCGGGCCTGAAGGGCTCTCATCGCACTCGCACAGGAAGTTCACTGAGCGCGATAGAAGTCGATTCGCACACCGCTTTCCAAACAACGAAACCGGAACATCCAGGTTGTGCTGATCCAGGCGGCAAAGCTACCTCCGAGACTGGACCCCAATCTCTCCTTGCTCTATGCAAGAGAGAAACAGGAGGGGGAATGCCAATCAGACGACGCTCGCAGTAGCGCGGAAGCTAGTTGCATATCTAATGGCGGTGGATCGGAAAACGGAACCTCGTACCTGCGGAAGATCGAAGCGAGGTGGCGGCTTGAAAACCGCGCCATTAGATATGCAACTAGCTTCCGCGCTACTGCGAGCGTCGTCTGATTGGCATTCCCCCTCCTGTTTC
>JASLEQ010000339.1 GCA_030151135.1 Candidatus Sulfotelmatobacter sp.
GCCGATGCCGTTCTTTGAGCAAGATTCGAAAGACCTCGCCGGACACATTCGCAAACACCGCACTCGCACGGGGATGTGGTCCGGGTTCGATACCTATCTGATCAGTCTTCTCAAGGCGTATTACGGCGACGCTGCCACGAAAGAAAATGATTATGGCTTCAATTGGATTCCGCGTGTAACCGGTGATCACTCGCACCTGGGCTATTGGCTCGATATGGAAGACGGAAAAATGGAGGGTCTGTTCATCATGGGACAGAACCCGGCCGTCGGCGGCCCCAACGCCAAGGTGCAGAGAACCGCCATGTCCAAGCTGAAATGGCTTGTCGTTCGAGATATGGTCGAGACCGAGACGGCTTCATTCTGGTACGACTCTCCCGAAGCAAAAAGCGGCGAACTGCCTCCGGAAAAAATCGCAACTGAAGTTTTCCTCTTTCCGGCTGCGGGTTCAGCCGAAAAGGCCGGCACCTTCACCAACACGCAACGCCTTTTGCAATTCCGTCAGAAGGCCGTAGATCCGCCGGGGGACGCTCGCAGCGAAACCTGGTTCATGTATCACCTGGGCACCCGACTGCGTGCAAAAGCCACCCGCAACTCGCTCTCGCGTGACGCGGGGTTGCGGGCACTGACCTGGAACTATCCGCTCGAGCAACCCACTCAGGAGCCGGAGGTCCAGGCCATCCTGAAAGAAATCAACGGATATACCGTGGCTGACCGCAAGCAGATCGCACACATAAAGGATCTGAAAAATGATGGCTCGACGGCCTGCGGAGCCTGGATCTACTGCGGGGTCTTTCCGACCGAGACTGGCAACCGCGCCAATGAACGGAAGCCGAAAGATCTGCTCGGGCACGGCTGGGGATTCTCCTGGCCAAACGATTGCCGCATCATCTACAACCGCGCGTCGGCACGGCCCGATGGCTCGCCTTGGAGTGAACGGAAAAAGTTAGTTTGGTGGGATGCAAACCAGAAGAAATGGACAGGCAGCGATCAACCCGATTTCACAGAAGACATGGATCCAGCTACCCCAAGTAATCTTTTGGAAGGCCACGGTGTGCAGGCCTTGGGAGGCGCGCGGCCCTTCACCCTGCATCAGGATGGCGTCGGTTGGCTCTTTGTCCCGAGCGGATTGAAAGATGGCCCGCTCCCCACGCACTACGAAGCGCTCGAATCGCCCGTCGACAATCCATTCTATGGACAGCAGACAAATCCGCCTGCGAAAAAGCGCGACCGTCCTGACAACCCCTATGCTAATGAGCCGCATGATTCGCGATATCCGTATGTGCTCATGACCTATCGCTTGACCGAGCACCACACGGCTGGTGGAATGTCGCGATTTCTCTCCCACCTCGCAGAACTGCAGCCGGAATTCTTCACCGAAGTTTCTCCCGAACTGGCGGCCGAACGAGGATTGGTGCACGGCGAGCACGCGATCATCACCACCCCGCGAGCCAGCGTGAAAGCTCGTGTTCTTGTCACTCGTCGCCTGAAACCCCTGAGCATCGATGGCCGAACGATCCATCAGGTCGGAATCCCTTATCACTGGGGATACTCCGGAGACGTCAAGGGTGACATTGCGAACGATCTGCTCGCCATCAGCCAGGAGCCCAACGTTCGAATCATGGAAACGAAGGCGCTCATCTGCGACATTGCGCCCGCCAATGGGCATCAACCCGCCACCGTGGGTAATCTTCGGCCCGCAGGAGTGTTATGACCACATCAGCGTTCTTGACCGATTCCACTCTCTGTATCGGCTGCAAGGCCTGTGAAGTTGCGTGCAAGGAATGGAATGGAGTGTCTTCGGACGGCCTCGATTGGAGCGGTTTGTCCTACGACAACACCATGGCGCTCGGGGCTCGAACCTGGCGTCACGTCAAATTTGTGGAAGGAATCCCGGAAATCGGCAAGGGCGGCAACGATCCCGCAGGTTCTCCCTGGAATTTTTCTTCCGACGTCTGCAAGCACTGCGAGGTCGCCGGTTGCCTTGAGGCGTGTCCCACGGGCGCGCTGGTAAGAACCGAGTTCGACAGTGTCTATCTGCAACCCGATGTCTGCAACGGTTGCGCTTACTGCGTGGTCAGTTGTCCTTTCGGAGTGTTGGAGAGAGACCAGGAGGATGGTCGCGCCTTTAAATGTACATTCTGTTACGACCGCCAAAAATCAGGACTCACGCCGGCCTGTGCCAAGGTTTGCCCGACCCAATCCATCCAGTTCGGCAAGATCGACGATCTTCGCGATCGCGCTCAGAAACGCATTGCGGAACTGAATGACCGGGGCATTACGGATGCGAACGTCTGGGATCCGGTAAACACCAGCGTCGGCGGTACTCACGCGATCTTCATCGTCCGAGGCGATCCCAAGATGTATAACTTGCCCCCGAATCCGCAGGTGCCGACTGAGTCGCTTCGCGCGGCCTGGACTTCAGCCGCCATCGCCGCAGGCTTCATGCTGGCTGGGACCTTGATGGCATTCCTCGGTGCGGGAGCAAAAAGAGTATGAGCGAACTTCCCCGAATCAAACAAGAAGACGTTCCGGAACTCGACCGGGAACAACGGCTTGTGCTGATCCAGCGCGAGGCGATGCAGTTCATGCCGTCCGACGGCTCGGCCTTTCCGCTGGCTTCTCCGCAGAACGGCTATTACCAACTTCCAATGCTCAAAAAGCCGTCATGGAGTTGGGAAGTTCCACTCTACTTTTTCGTGGGTGGCGCCGCTGGATCGGCCGGCATGATCGGGGCCGTTGCCCACGTGACCGGGGCGCCGGCCGAAGTTGTTCGCGATGCCAGAAGGATTGCCTTCGCCGGAGCGATTCTATCGCCCGCGCTATTAATCTCTGATCTCGGGCGTCCTGCGCGCTTCCTCGCCATGTTGCGTGTGTTCAAGCCGCAGAGCCCGATGTCGGTGGGTGTCTACGTTCTCATGGCATTTTCCGCGGGCGCCACTGCCGCGAACCTTGGAGAATGGCTTGAGCGTCACCGCCAATTCTCCCGCATCGCGGTGTTCATGCAGAATCTGGGAGACATCGTCGCACTCATGTTCGGTCTCCCCCTCGTTACCTATACCGGTGTTTTGATCGGCGTCACAGTCATTCCCGCATGGAACAAGAATGTGGCTTTGCTGCCCGCGCATTTCGCTGCTTCCGGCATGGCGGCTGCCGTCGGTCTTCTCGAGCTGATGGGTCACGAAAGCCCCGCTCTCCAGGCCCTGGGAACCGGAGCCGCCCTGATGGAAACAGGAATGGGCATTTCCATCGAAGCCAATCCTGACCCGGCGGTCGAACCATTAAAGCGCGGGACGAGCGGATGGTTGATCCGCCTTGGAGGTGTTTTGTCCGGTCCAGTTCCGCTCGTGCTCCGGGCGTTCAGCTTTTTCTCAAAGGGACGACGAGCCTCGAAGCTGCGCAAATACGCGGCGGTTTCGTCTGTCGTGGGCTCCGCCATTACGCGCGCTGCATGGATTCATGCCGGAAGCGTCTCGGCTCGCCAAAGCCGCCCAACTTAAATCTTTATTGAAAGCGATAGCCGGGTCTCAGGGTGCATCGGAAAATGCGGCCCTGGTCCGGATTGGTGCCGTCATCGCAGGTCGCCCAGCTCAACAACAACGCCGGCCCCAGAGGAAACACGATGGTTTGACCGTCCAGATCCGCTTCCATGCTGACGCTCTCAGCCGAGGCCGGCAACGTGAACGAGAGGCCGTCGCCGAAAATTGCCGGATATGACCAGTGTTCCATCTGCGTCACCATGGGACGAACCACCTCGGCTTCCATCAGGAACGTTGCTGTGTCGGACCAGTTTCGCACCGAGAGCGTGAGGATCTGGCCATTCTGCGAGGGACGGTCTGATTCGATTCGCGTGAAGGGACACGGGCCCGCAATGCACGACGCGCGCGCATTTCGGAACTGATTTCCTGCACCCGCATCTAACGTTGCCGACGCAAGCGTCGCCTTCCACCGCCCATCCGGGGAGCACGGGTGTTCGTTTTTGCAAGGGGTGTCTCCGTGGTTCGTCACTTCGAACGTCTTGACCGCGCTCCCGACATTCACGTCGGTCATGGCTTTCACGGCATATCGGATCCGCACGTTGCCGATCTTCACTAAAGGCTGCTCGCTCGTGGCATGTGGCGTCTCCATCGGCACCATGTGCACAATGTAAAGTTGATTGCCCACGTAATCATGCAAGTCTAGAGGGCGGTATTGAGGATGCCGGAAGTGCAAGACAATTGGCCGTCCCCGACGAACCGGTTTCGGCAGGCTCAAAACGAAAAATCCAGAGGAATCCGACTTCGCCTCCGCGTGCGAAGGATCGTCCGCCGTAATCGAGACTCCTCCAATCGGCAGCTGCTTTCGAGGATCGGTATTCTGAATGATCACTGCACCGTGCAATGAGATCGGTCGCTGTTTTTGCCAGCGGACGATTGCGAGGATGCCGACCGTGAGTAGCAGCGCGGTTACCACCGAGACGGCCGCTTCAATCTTGTGGGTGCGAGTCATAGAGCGGAGCAATTCCTCTTTAAGTACTAGATGACACTTTGATACCCAACGTTTGCTATTGAGAGGGCAACGGCGCGCATTGAGAATGCATCCTTACAAGTTCGACTGGGGCTCTGCAACCAAGCAGAGCTTTTCGTACGTCTTCGATTGCATAATGATGACAAATGATTGAGCGGACACCTAATCTGCTTTCTCGCCGCAGGGTCTTGAGGCAGATACTTGGTGCCGGTGTCCTGCCCTGCCTGCCATTGTCTGCCATTTGGGGTTTGCAGGCACAGCCTCCCATCGCAACCAGCTCGACCCAGCCAGTTCTCTCGCCCGAAGAAGATCAGTTCTTGAACGATGTGGAGGCCGGCAGCTTCCGCTTTTTCTGGGAGCAAGGTAATCCTCGGACAGGCATGGTGAAAGACCGCGCCAGCGTTCACATGGACCGCCCTGGAGACGCTGCCAGTATCGCTGCCACCGGCTTTGGACTCACCGCACTCTGCATCGGAGCCGAACGTGGATTTGTTTCACCGGGACAGGCGCTGGAAAGGGTCTTCGTCACGTTGCGCTTCTTGTGGAGGAAGCTTCCCAATCATCGCGGATTCTTCTATCACTTTGCCAATCCCGAAACCGGCGAACGCATGTTCGATTCTGAAGTCTCGTCGGTGGACACCGCGATCCTGCTTTGCGGATTGCTCACCTGCCGGGAGTACTTCAAACATCCCGCCGTGGCCGAACTCGCCAACCTCATCTTCAACCGCGTCGACTGGAGCTGGCTCTCCGAGGACACAACCCTCTTAACTCACGGTTGGACACCGGAAGTCGGCTTTCTCCCTTCCCGCTGGGATTACTACAGCGAACTCATGATGATGTACCTGCTCGGAATGGGATCCTCCGCCCATCCCCTGCGAGAAGATGCATGGACCGCATGGAAGCGCTTGACTTTCGAATATGACGGCATGCGCTACATCGGATCTTTCGCTCCCTTGTTCATCCACCAGTATTCGCAGGCCTGGTTCGATTTCCGCGGGAAGCGCGACAAATATGCTGACTACTTCCAGAACTCCGTTACCGCCACCGAAGTGCATCGGCAGTTCTGTATCGAGCTATCAAAGCAGTTTCCCGACTACAGCGAGGAACTGTGGGGAATCACCGCTTCGGATTCTCAACATGGGTATGTCGTTTGGGGAGGGCCGCCGGCTACCGGCCCAATTGACGGTACGGTCGTACCCAGCGCCGCGGGTGGTTCTTTGCCCTTTTTGCCCGCTGAGACCCTGCGCGTTCTCCAGACCATGCGAACAAAATATCCCTCCTCGTGGAGCAAATACGGTTTCGTGAATGCCTTCAATCCCCTCAAGAATTGGTATGACACCGATGTGATTGGCATTGATACCGGAATCGTCCTGCTGATGGCCGAAAATCTGCGCACCGCCTTCGTCTGGAATACCTTTATGAAGAATCCTGAGGCCCAACGCGGCATGGATCGTGCCGGATTCCACAAATTGTAAGCCGGTCGTTTTCTCTCCAGCCCTCGGGGACTGCCGCCCAACCATAAACCCATTTATTTCATCCAATTGCCGTTCGGGGAGCTGGGTCCGTCTGCCTTGAAATTGACCCGCTGGTTTAATCTTTGCGAGGGGTCGTCTTTCGAGCGACGCGGGCGATCTTCCTGCGACAATAGAAACCAGCAATGAATGACGACCCAAAGGCCTTTACCGGATGGCGGGATCGGCTTGCCGCTCTCCGCAATGTCCCGACCGTCCTGCACTTTGTGTGGGAGTCCGGTCGCGCCGTCGTCATTTTCGGCCTTGTCGCCAGGGTCATTGCGTCCCTACTTCCTCCCGCCCTGTTCTGGGTCTCCAAACTTATCATCGATAGAATCTATGCAATTCTCACCACCCATCAGCCAATTGGGCACCGGCTGTGGTGGCTGGTTGCTGGAGAATTTGCCCTCGCTATCGCCGCCGGCCTGATCGGCCGCTTGATCGATTACTCCGACACGCTGCTGGCTGGCAAATACATGAACCACATCAGTGTTCGCGTGATGCAGCACGCCGCGAGTCTCGACCTCTTGGCCTATGAGGATCCTGTCTTCTACGACCGCCTGGAGCGGGCGCGGGTGCAGGCCACCGACCGTATTTACATGATCCAGGCGATGGGCCGGTTGATCCAGCAGGTCATCACCACGATCACGCTGTCGGTTACCATCATGGTCTTCTCGCCATGGCTCTTGCTCCTCCTGATTGTGGGCGTCATTCCCGCATTCATTGGCGAGACGCATTTCGCATTTCTCGGATACGCCAAGAATTTCAAGCAGACGCCCGTTCGGCGCGAGCTCGATTACCTCCGCATTCTCGGCGGCAGCAAGGAAGCGGCAAAAGAGCTAAAGCTTTTCGGTCTCCAGGAATTCCTTTCAGCTCGGTTTAAGAAGCTTGCCGATCAGGTTTATGACGAAGACATCGGCCTCGCTCGCCGCAAGGTGATTGCCGGCTCCTTGCTTTCGATGATCGGCACCGCGGGCTACTACACCGCCTACATCTTTGCCGTATGGAAAACTGTGACCGGCGCCTTTAGTTTCGGCACCTTGACGTTGTTGGCGAATTCAATCCGTGACGCGAGCTCGAATCTTCAACAGACGTTTTCGACCTTATCCACGATCGCGGATCAAGCCCTATTCCTGACGGATCTGATCGCATTCTTCGATATGAAGCCGCGCATTCGCTCGAAGCCGAATGCGCTTCCCGCGCCGCGCCCCATCCGGCAAGGCTTCGAATTTCGCAACGTATCCTTTCGCTATCCGGGGAGCTCCCGCCTGATCTTGAATCGCTTGAATTTTGTGCTGCGTCCTGGCGAGCGCGTCGCCCTCATCGGCGAAAACGGCGAGGGCAAAACCACGATCGTCAAACTCATCACCCGTCTTTACGATCCGGTCGAGGGCCAGATCCTGCTGGATGGCATCGATCTCAAGGAATACGACCTCGACGACCTCTACCGCGAAATTGGCGTCATCTTCCAGGATTTCATGCGCTACGAGATGACCGCGCGAGAGAACATCGCCGTCGGCCGCATCGAACACCTCGACAATCTTCCACTATTGGAACGCTCCGCCGAGAAGAGCATGGCCGATGAGGTCGTGCAAAAACTTCCGTCCCACTATGAGCAGATGTTGGGACGTCGCTTCGAGGGCGGCCTCGATCTCTCGGGTGGAGAGTGGCAAAAGATCGCGCTGGCACGCGCCTATCTGCGCGACGCACAGTTGCTGATTCTCGATGAGCCGACCTCTGCGCTGGACGCCCGCAGCGAATACGAGGTTTTTCAACGATTCGCGGAATTGACTACCGGGAAGATGGCCATCTTCATTTCGCATCGCTTCTCCACTGTGCGGATGGCGGACCGAATTGTGGTGCTGGAGAAAGGCCGCATCGCCGAAGAAGGCGATCACGAAGCTCTGACCAACCTGGGCGGCCGTTACGCCGAAATGTTTGAACTGCAGGCTGCAAGCTATCGCTAACCAGCGAAGGAGAATATGGGACCCCATACGCAAATCGAGGGAATCGTCACCGACGAAGAGCGGAAGTTCTCCAGCGCCCCCACTCTGCAAGAAGTAGCCCCCGTTCGCAATATCGCCGGAGAGTTTGCCGCGACATTGAGCTGGTTGCCGGAACGGTCATCGTCAGAAATCTTTTCTGAGCGCGGAGAGGCGCTCCTCCTCAAATTCAAAACTTTAGTCGACCGCATTGATGCCGCATACGCTGCCAATTCCGAATCCGAGGATTTGCTCTGGCTGCGCACCAACGGGCAGCAGCTTTCCTCGGCGGCGCGAGCGATCTCTTCCGACCTGACCTCGCAAGTCCTTCCCGTCGTCGCGCTGAACGACGAAATCCTGCCGCGCGTTCTTGCTATTGCTCAGGGATTTCTGGCGCAGGTTGGCACTAATTTCAAGAAGCCGCAATTCACCGCATTCTGCCTGGCGTTCGAGGAGATCACTCCTCTCGAGTTCCACGAAATCGGGGCGCTCGTCCCGGCACTCAAGCTCGTGCTCCTGGAAAAGATTGCGAATCTGGCTGTGCTCCTGCTCAAGAATCCCGCTCACTCCCTCGAGGAACGGGTGGTTCCTTTGATCCGGAGCTTCCAGCACGTTGCGCAGGCGTCGTGGCGCGATGATCTGGAATCGCTGATTCCCTTCGACCCTATTTTGCGGGAGGACCCCGTCGGCGCCTACGCGCGCATGGACCTCGACACCCGTAACACTTACAGGGAGCGCATTGCTCAGGTTGCACGCCGCTCTGACCTGAATGAGGTTCAGGTTGCGAAGGCGGCGTTGAAGCTTGCCAAAAAAGCGCAGGAGCGAGGGGCCAACGATCCGCGCATTGCCGAGCGCGAGTCTCACATTGGCTACTATCTGGTAAGCGATGGATCCGACACTCTGTGTCAAAAAGTTGGATATCACCCGCCATTCCAGGAGACCGTACGAAATTGGCTTCGCACCCATCCCGACGAGTTTCTTCTCGTCGGCATCGCGGTTCTCACCTTCTGCATTGTCACCGGCGTCCTCTGGATCCTCACCACGCCTGATACGCCGCTCCCGATCGTCCTCGTCTCCATGCTGATCCTGCTCCTGCCGAGTTCTCAGGCTGCCGTTCAGCTCATGAACTATCTGGCGACCAACTTGCTGCGCCCCACCGCGCTGCCTAAGCTTGATTTCTCGGAAGGTCTGCCCGACGACTGCGCCACTCTTGTCGCCATTCCAACGCTCTTGTTGAATGAAGAACAGGTGCAGCATCTGGTGGATGAGTTGGAAGTGCGTTACCTCGGCAATCACGACCGGAATATCCATTTCGCGATCGTTTCTGATCTTCCAGACTCTCCCCATCCCGCTCCTGAGGACGACAAGCTCGTTGAACTCTGCTCGCGCCTGATCACCGACCTGAATGAAATGTACGGTGCGAAGAATTCCGGAACGTTCTTCCACCTCCACCGGCACCGCGTCTATAACCCTCGCGAAAAAGGATGGATGGGATGGGAGCGTAAACGGGGAAAACTGCTCGATCTCAATCAATTGCTGCGCGGCAAGTACGACAGTTTCCCGGTAAAGATCGGAAATCTGTCCCTGTTGCCGGGCGTGCGCTTCGTCATCACGCTCGATTCCGATACTGAATTGCCGCGAGGCGCCGCGCATCGCATGATCGGCGCGCTCGCGCATCCCTTGAATCAGGCGATCGTCGATCCCGAGAAGAACATCGTCGTCGCGGGCTATGGCATTCTCCAGCCGCGAGTTGACATCAGCGTGCAGTGTACGACCAAGTCTCGCCTGGCTGCGATCTTTGCCGGAGAGACCGGGCTCGACCCCTACACCCGAGCCATCTCAGACGTCTACCAGGACCTCTACGGCGAAGGGTCATTTACCGGAAAAGGCATCTATGAAGTCGACACGATGTTCCGCGTTCTGTATGGACGTTTCCCGAGAAACTCGCTGCTCAGCCACGATCTGATCGAAGGCGCTTATGCGCGCGTCGGCCTGACCACCGATATTCCGGTTATCGAAGATTATCCTTCGCACTACAGCGCTTATAGTCGCAGGAAGCACCGCTGGCTTCGCGGTGATTGGCAGATCGTTGAATGGCTGACCGATCGCGTACCCGATGAGTCCGGCGCAAGAGTGCCAAATCCGATCTCGTTCGTCTCCCGCTGGAAGATTCTCGATAACCTGCGTCGCAGCCTGATTGAACCGGCAACCTTCGCCTTACTGCTCTATGCGTGGTTCGCCATGGATCATCCGGTGCGATGGACCATCGCCGCCATTTGCATCTTGTTCGTTCCAGCCTGGGTCGAATTGTGCTTTGGCCTGACTCGAGCCGTCATAGCGCGCGAGCTTGGCATCGCCCGCGATGCGGTCGGCACTCTGTTCACGGCGAATTTCACCGTCCTGTTGACGCTCACCCTGTTGGCGCATCAGACCCTTCTCTCAGTTGATGCAGTGGTTCGTGCGCTGGTTCGCAGGCTCGTCACTCGCGAACGCCTTCTCGAATGGGAAACGGCGGCGGAAGCCGAGCTTGGCAAAAAGCGCACCCCCATCGATCGCTACATCGATCTCATGCCTGTGCTGGCCGCGGCTTTGGGAGTTTTGATCTGGTTCACGCGGCATCACGCCTTCTGGCCCGCGCTCCCCATCCTTGCCCTCTGGGCCTGCAGTAAGCCCCTGGCAATATGGCTGAATGCCAGTCCCATCGAGCCTCTACCCGAATTGAAAGATGGAGACGCCTGGCTGCTGCGCAAATCCGCGCTCTACATTTGGAGATATTTTGCCGAGTTCTCCAATGAAGACCACAGCTGGCTGATTCCCGACAATGTTCAGGCCGAACCAAGAAAGATTGCGCCCAGCATTTCTCCCACGAACGTCGGATTGCTGCTTAACGCACGCCAGGTTGCGGTCGAATTCGGCTTCCTCACTGTCCCTGAACTCGTCGACCTGAGCGAGAAAACGTTGTCGACCTTGAAGCGTCTGCGGAAATATCGCGGCCATCTGATGAACTGGTATGACACGCATACCCTCGAGCCCAAGCCGCCATTCTTTATCTCTTCGGTGGATAGCGGGAATATGGTGGCATCTCTGTGGACGCTTCAGCAGGGATCCACAGATCGCCTGCACCGTCCGCTACTGAATCGCAGCCTGGCCGAGGGATTAGTCGATCATCTCCGTGCCTTGGTCGAACTGAAGGCGCTTCCCAGCCGCGTCCTTTCGGAATTTGAGTCGAAGCTCCACCGCTCCGGATGGCTCTACCCGATTCTGAATTTCCCAATGGAGATCCTGCGTCCGCAGAAGAGTCGAACTAAACCTGAGTTGGTTGCCGATGCAGACTGGTTCCGTCAGCAGGCGGAAGCCCGGATCGAAAACGTCCAGCACCTGGTCCGCACTTACCTTCCCTGGCTATTGCCCGAATTCGGCGAACTGAAAGCCCGGCTCGCTACTAAGTCTGCTAACGATGTACCTATCGAGAGGCTGCCCGACTTGATCGCCGAAATCCAACTGCATCTCGATGAATGGCTTCAACTTGGGCAGAATGGAAATCGCGCTTCCGGGGAACGCCTGATGGGCATGCTCGCTGAGGCGCGAAAAAATGCGGTATGGCTTATCGGCAATCTCCGCAAGCTGAGTCACGACGCCCGCGACATCGCCGACGAGATGGATTTCACCTTCCTTCTCGACAAGCAGCGCTTGCTCATGTCCGTCGGATTCGACGCGCAATCGAACGAACTGCAGCCGTATTTCTACGACTTGCTGGCGACCGAACCGCGCACGGCCGTCTTTGCCGCGATTGCCAAAGAAGATGTCCCGCAGGAAGCCTGGTTCCGTCTCGATCGTCCCTTTACCACCTATCGCGGCCGTCCAGTCCTGCTGTCTTGGACGGGAACAATGTTTGAATACCTCATGCCGTCGATCTGGATGCATAGTTATCGCAATACTTTGCTGGATCGTGCCACCGCCGCGGCGGTGCGGTCACAGCAGGACTATGCCTTGGAGAAGGGGATTCCGTGGGGCATTTCCGAATCTGCTTGCGCCCGGATTAACGAGGCGGGCGACTACCACTATGAGGCCTTTGGCGTCCCCAGTCTTGCCCTGAAGAAGAGCGAGTCCGACCCGCTGATCGTTTCGCCGTACTCAACTTTCCTGGCCTTGAGTGTTGATCCCAAGAATGCGCTCGCCAACCTCCAGCGAATGTACTCTCTCGGATGGTTTGGCTCCTACGGCTTCTATGAGGCTTCAGACTTTACGAATGGCCGTCGTCGCTTCGGTCGTCCGCGTTGGGAACTCGTGCGCTCCTGGATGGTCCATCATCAAGGCATGGCTTTTCTCTCTCTCGCGAATTTCCTCTGCGACAACATCGTGCAGAAATGGTTCCACTCGCACATGCGCGTGAAAGCCTCGGAACTTCTGCTTCAGGAGAAGTCAGTCGCCCGCGCAGCCTAGCAACCAAGCTCGCTTGCGGATCATCTCCCAGCTGCGCCGGCGTCTGTTCAGTCATGTAGAATTCCTCTTTCCTAAGAGGATTTCAAAATGCTAACCCGGCGTCATTTCGTCAGCGCACTCTCTTTGTTGCCGTTCGCCAAAGCTCTCGGATTCCGTAACGTTGCGGCTTCCTCTGCGCTCGAGACCGCCGCTGTTTCCAATGCTGACACCGAGTCCCAGGATTTCACCCGCTTCGTGAAGATCGCTGTCGGCACGGGCGGCCATGGCCACACTTATCCCGGCGCGACTGTGCCTTTCGGCATGATGCAACTAAGCCCCGACACTTACAACGATGGATGGGATTGGTGCTCTGGCTACCACTACTCCGATAGCTCCATCATGGGCTTCAGCCACACGCACCTGAGCGGCACCGGCGCTTCCGACATGCTCGACTTCCTGCTGATGCCGGGCACCGGCCCCACGAAATTGGTTGCCGGTGCGCGGCAGAATCCCGGCGAGGGATACCGTTCCCGCTTCAGCCACGAAGATGAGGTCGCAGTCCCCGGCTATTATTCGGTTCTTCTCCGCGACTACAACATCCGCGCCGAACTGACCGCGACCGAACGCGCCGGCATGCACCGCTACACCTTCCCGAAGAGTGACAGCAGCCACTTCATTCTCGACCTGGTGCACTCCTACTCGAATACTCCCGTGATCTGGGCGAATCTGAAAGTCATTGGCAACAATACGATCGTTGGTGGACGCAGCATGAAAGGCTGGGCTCCCGGACGCGAAATATACTTCGCTATGCAATTTTCCAAGCCGTTTAAGTCCTTCGAGATCGTGTCTGACGACAAGCGGCTCGATCCTTCCATCCGCGAGGCAAAGAGCACATCTTTGAAATGCCTGCTGCATTTCGAAACGGCTGACAAGGAAGTGATCTCCGTCAAAACCGGCATCTCCGGGGTGAGCGATGAAGGCGCTACCAAGAACCTGGCCGCCGAGATGCCCGACTGGGATTTCGACAAAATCCGCCGCGCTGCTCACGACGCCTGGAATCAGAACCTTTCCCGCATCAAGGTCGAAATGCCCACCGCTCGCCATCAGACCATCTTCTATACCGCGCTGTATCACATGTTCGTGGCGCCAACTTTATATGACGATGTTGACGGCCAGTATCGCGGTATGGATGCCAAGATTCATCAGCTTCCCAAGGGATCGCATTATTACAGCACCTTCTCGCTCTGGGACACCTTCCGCGCCGCCCATCCGATGTACACCATCTGCCAACCCGAGCGCGTTCCCGATCTCGTGAACTGCCTGATCCGCATGGCCCAGGAAAGTCCTGCCGGAGTTCCCATCTGGCCTCTGCAAAGCAGGGAGACTTTTTGCATGACCGGCTATCACTCCAGTTCGGTCTACGCCGAGGCTTACGTGAAAGGCTTCAAGGGAATTGATTTCAGCCAGGTCTATCCCGCGCTGCGCCGCCGCGCCATGGACGACGACTATCGCGGTCTCGGCTATTACCGCAAGCTCGGCTACATCCCTTGTGATAAAGAAGAAGAGTCCGTCAGCAAGACCATGGAATACGTCTACGACGACTGGGCCGTCGCGCACGTCGCAAAGGCGCTGGATCGAATGGACGACTACAAGTTCCTGGTCGAGCGCTCGAAGAATTACAAGAACCTGTTCGATCCATCGACGACCTTCATGCGCCCCCGCTTGGAGAACGGCCAGTGGTCGGAGCCGTTCGATCCTACCGAGATGGGCTATTCCAAGAAATGGCGTGACTACACGGAATCCGACCCCTGGCAGACCACATTCTTCATGCAGCACGATCCCGCCGGATATATCAACCTGTTCGGAGGTAGCCAGGCGTTCGTTCAGAAGCTCGACAATCTTTTCTCGGCAAGCTCTCAACTCCCCGCTGACGCTCCGCCGGACATTGCAGGAATGGTTGGACAATACGCCCATGGCAACGAACCTTGCCATCACATGGCCTATCTCTACTGCTATGCAGGAGAGCCGCAGAAAACCCAGGCGCGGGTTCGCAGCCTCCTCGAAATGGAATACGACGATCAGCCCGACGGTCTTGCGGGCAACGAAGATTGCGGCCAGATGTCGGCATGGTACGTCATCAGTTCGCTCGGGTTTTATGCTGTCGATCCCGTCAGCGGCAACTACGTTTTTGGAACGCCGCTGGTAAATCGCGCGGAAGTCGAACTTCCCCAAGGTAAGAAGCTGCGAGTGGCCGTGAAACGCAGTTCACCGGCCGATGCTTTCATCCAATCCGTGAAGCTCAACGGCAAGCCGCATTCCCAGTTATGGTTTGCTCATGCCGACATCGCGAACGGCGGCACCATCGAGTTCACCATGGGACCGTCTCCCAGCCAAGACTTCGGAAAGCACGAAGACGCACTTCCGCCTTCCATGCCCACTTAGCCGCCCGAAGAGCGTCACGCCTGAACACAAGTCTGTCGCTGCCGTCCCAGTCCGTCCATCTCCAACTCGACAACATCACCCGCTTTCAGATATTGGGGCGGCTTCATCCCGAGACCAACCCCCGGCGGAGTTCCCGTCGAGATCAAGTCGCCGGGCTCCAACGTCATGAATTGCGAAATGTAGTGAACCAGGTCCACAGGCCCAAAGATCATCGTCTGCGTGTTGCCATTCTGGCGCGTTTGACCATTAACCGAAAGCTTCATTGCCGCCTTCATCACATTTGGAATCTCGTCGGGCGTTGAAAGCCACGGCCCTAAAGGATTGAAGCTGTCGCAGCTCTTGCCTTTTGTCCATTGACCGCCCCGCTCCAGTTGGAACTCCCGCTCCGACACATCGTGAGAGATGCAGTATCCAGCAATGTGATTCGCGGCAGCCTCTGTCGAGTCCAGATAGCGCGCTTCCTGTCCGATCACAACGCCTAGCTCGATTTCCCAATCCGTCTTCTTGCTGCCCCGCGGTATCAGCAGATCGTCATACGGACCCACAAGAGTGTTGGTCGCCTTCATGAAAAGAATCGGTTCTTTCGGAATTTCCATTCCCGACTCGCGGGCGTGATCACTGAAGTTCAGTCCGATGCAAATAATCTTTCTGGGTCTCGCAATCGGTGCCGCCCATCGCTCCTTTGATGGGACTTCTGCAAACG
>JASLEQ010000359.1 GCA_030151135.1 Candidatus Sulfotelmatobacter sp.
TTGATCGTGCTTGGGGACGATCGGTGCATCCTCTTTCGGAGCCGCGGTTCTTTCTTCCGGGGGCAGTCCGAGGAAAGCTGCAGCATTGGCGCCCAGCAGTCGCTGCTTAGCGGTTGACGACAATCCGCTTTCTCGAATCAGCGAGCCAATGCCGTGCTCACCCAGCGGGAACGGATAATCGGATCCGAGCATCACGCGAGTATCTCCCATGGTTTCGACGAGAAATTGCAATGCGCGTGTATCGAAAACGGCGGAATCCACCGAGAAGCGATCGACGTATTGCTTCGGAGGCAATTCGCAAGCGCCATGCGCGACAGGATGGTGCTGCCACGCATTCTGCAAGCGTCCGAGCAGGAAGGCGAAACTTCCCCCGCCGTGCGCGAAGCAGATTCGCAAGGTGCGCGGGAGCCTGTCGAATGCGCCACTGAGAATCAAAGCGACAATGCCAAGCTGGGTTTCGGCGGGCATGCCAACCGTCCACGGCATCATGTACTTTGGCATGCGTGACTGCCCCAGCATGTCCCACGGATGCACCAGAACCGCTGCGCCCTGATCCGCGCAGTGATGCAAGAACGTTACGATGCCGGGATCGTCCAGGTTCTTCTCGCCGACATGATTTCCAATCTGAACTCCGAGGTGCCCGGACTGCATGGAGCGGCTCAATTCCTTGCACGATGCGTCGATATCCTGCAGGGGAACCTGGCACAAAGCCTTGAGTCTTCCGTTGCCTTTTGCACAGAGTTCGAGGGCAGCATCGTTGAACATCCTGGCGCATTCGAGGGCATGCTCTGCCGGGCGGTTATAGGCAAACAGCACCGGTGTCGCGGAGATGACCTGCAGATCGACGCCGTCGCGGTCCATCTCTTGCAGGCGCACGTCCGGATCCCAACACGCGGAATAAATGTGGCGAAAGAAGCGATCGCCCACCATGATCTCGGCTTTGCCGGGTTCGGTGTGCTTGATCCACGGCCATTCCGGAGTACCGAACCTCTCGGATAAATCGGGCCAGGAGCGCGGGAAGAAATGATTGTGAATATCGATGACAGGCATTTACGGTTTGCCGGGATGAATTGTGCCGCAGTGCTTACACCTGCGCAGGTTATCGTCGCTATAAAACTTTTCGAATAACGGTGGCAGATCACGAACAATGCTCTTCAGCTTTACCTCAGCCCGATACAACAGTTGGTGACAATTCGGGCAGTACCATTCGAAACCATCCATTGTTCCTTCTGGGCGAGGCATTTCGACAACCACGCCGATCGTGCCTGGCTGAAGCCGTTGCGGAGAATGCCGCATATGCTTCGGCAGGAGAAAAATCTCTCCTTCTTTGATCGGCACTTCAAGGGGCGGCTTCCCCGGTGTCTCGATCAAACGCAAAAAAATATCGCCCTTCAGCTGATAGAAAAATTCTTCGGTTGGGTCGTCGTGATAGTCGCGACGATTGTTGGGACCTCCCACAACGGTCACCATCATTTCGCCGTCTTCCCACACCTGCGCATTGCCGACTGGAGGCTTCAGCTTCTCCTTATGGTCTTCGATCCATTTCTGAAAGTTAAAAGCCTTCAATTCCTTGATAGACGGCATAATGTCTCCTACTTCTCCGGCTTGTATGCGACGGCGCGAATCTCGATGAGCAGATGCGGATGGGGCAACTGATGCACGGCGACCGTCGTTCGCGCCGGCCCATCCTCGTTGAAGTACTCGCCATAGATTTCGTTGTATCCCGCGAAGTCGTTCATGTTTACAAGGTAAGAAGTGATCTCGACGACATCGTTCAACCCAGCGTTCATGGAGCCCAGGATCTCGCGAATGTTCTCGACGACGGCGCGCGTCTGCTTTCGGATATCCAGAGAAGCCATTCCACGAGCATCCACTTCCGCTCCCGCAATGGAATTGTCGGCGCGTCGCGCACTCGTCCCGGAAACGATGAGGAAGTCCCCAGCCCGCTTGATGTGAGGATAGTTGCCGCGAGGCTTTGCACGTCCCTCGATAACTTTGCTTTCGACCTTCCCCATCCCGTTTTTTCCGCGCAAGCGACCACGTCACAGCTTGCCTGAGATTCACAGCTTGATACAAATATTGTTCAACTCTGAATAAAAATTCAGCGAATGCATTCCGCCTTCGCGTCCGATACCTGAGAGGCCCACACCTCCGAACGGCGTTCGGAGGTCCCGCAGGAACCAGCAATTGACCCAAGTGATGCCCACATTCATTTGCTGGGCGACGCGGTGCCCACGCTTCAAGTTGGCGGTCCAGATCGACGCGGCCAGGCCATAGTGCGTGTCATTCGCCATCGCAACCGCTTCTTCTTGGGAATCGAACTGCGCGATGTGACACACCGGCCCGAAAATTTCTTCCTTCACGCAGCGGGCGCTTTCCTTAAGGCCAGTATAGACCGTTGGCTGAACGTAGAATCCTCGGTCGAGGGAGTCTCCGAAATGTGGAACGCCGCCGCCCGTGACCACCGTCGCTCCTTCTTCACGGGCCAGGCGGTAATACGAGAGAACTTTTTCCCTGTGCTGCGCCGAGATCAACGGCCCGGTTTGCGTATTTGGATCCAGGGGAGATCCGATCCGCAGGTTCTCAGCTTTCTGCTTCAAAGCTTTTACAAACCGTTCAAAAATTGACCGCTCGACATACACGCGTTCGGCGCAAAGACAGACCTGCCCAGTGTTCAGAAAAACTGCATCGCTGATGCCATTCACCGTGTCTTCGAAATCGCAGTCCGCAAAAACGATCGCCGCATTCTTTCCGCCCAGTTCAAACGAAACCGGCTTAACTCCGGAAGCAGCGGCTTTCATAATGGCGGCTCCCGTCTGCGACTCTCCGGTAAACGTCAGAGCATTTATATCGGGATGCTTGGTCAGGAACTCTCCGGCCGAGTTTGGTCCGAAGCCGTGGACGACGTTATAAACGCCATTAGGAATACCAGCATCCTGCATCGCTTCGGCAAGCAGCGTCGCCGTCGCAGGAGTTTCTTCCGACGGCTTGACGACAACAGCGTTGCCGCACGCCAGCGCCGGCGCGACTTTCCACGTCAGCAGCAAGAGAGGAAGATTCCACGGAGTGATGATTCCGACGACTCCCAGCGGTTTCCGAACCGCATAGTTCAGCGCATTCTTTCCATCGGGAGTTTCCGTTTGGAAGGATTCGATTCCGCTGGTCTTAATAAGGTCCGCAAAGGTTCTGAAGTTGGCGGCGGCCCGAGGCACATCGAGCCTGCTTGCCAACGAGACCGGCTTGCCCGTATCCGCTACTTCGGCGGCGACAAAACAATCGAAGCGCGACTCGATGGCATCGGCCACCCTGTGGAGTCGTGCAGCCCTCTCTCGAACTGGCAATTTGCCCCACTCGCAGGTCAAAGCCTTTCGCGCCGCCTGCACCGCAGCATCGACTAAACCCTCGTCTGCCTCATGGACACGCGCAATGACGCTGCCATCAGCTGGGTTCAGATCGTCGAACTGGCGCTCGCTGCCGACGAACTTTCCATCAATGTAGTTTTGGATCGACTTCACCAGGTGAGAACCCCGCCGAATCGTAACAGTCCCGCGTCAGACGAAGCAAACGCCCAACTGGAAGCTTTCAGCCGTTTCGCTCTTGCAGATATCGCTGCAAAGCGTCCTGCCACATTGGCATTTCGATGCCATAGCGATGCAGGCTTGCAGCCGACAGAACGGAGTAAGCCGGACGAGGAGCCGGACGCTTCATCTTTTCAGTCGTCGTCGGCCTGACTTCAGTAGGGGATCCCGAGATTCTCAGGATCTCTCGCGCAAACTGGAACCACGTGCATTCCCCGGAATTCGTGACGTGCGCAATTCCAGACGCATTTTTGCGGCACAGTGCGATCATCGCTCTCGCAAGATCAACGGAGAATGTCGGGCAGCCCTTCTGGTCGTCAACCACGTCGAGCACGGGCCGCGTCGCCGCCAGTTTCAAGATCGTATCGGGGAAACACTTCCCACCCGTGCCGAATAGCCAGGAAGTGCGAGCGATACAGCACTCCGGCAGTGTTTTAAGGAGACCGATTTCCGCCTCTGCCTTCGATCGCCCATACACACTTTGCGGATTGCGCGCATCGTCCGCTTCGTATGGCGAGCGCTTCTTTCCGTCGAACACGTAATCCGAACTGACGAACAGCAACCTGGCCGATGTCTTCTTCGCGGCGAGTGCCACATTCAGTGCGCCGTCGCGATTCACCGCCAGGGCTAACTCCTGATTGCTTTCGCAACCGTCCACATCCGTATATGCGGCCGCCAGCACAATCCAGTCGGGACGAACCTCCTGAATCTTTTCCGAGACCTGGGCCGCATCCCGGATGTCGAGGTCTCTGGAACCGAGTCCAGTTATGGCGTCACCTTGCCACTCGCGCATCAAGTCCTTACCGAGCAGGCCGGTCGCCCCCAAGATCAAAACCTTCATGTACGTGATTCCCTCTGAGATATGACGCCAGACCGTTAAAAGACCTTTTCTCGCAAGAGTTGCAGCAGGTAGTCGCCGTATCCGCTATTGCGCATTGACATCGCGATTTTTTCGACTTGCTCGGCGCTAACATAGCCCGACCGGTACGCAATTTCCTCCGGACAAGCAACCATCAGGCCCTGGCGTTTTTCGATTGCCTGGATGTAGAGCGCAGCATCCATCAACGACTCGTGCGTACCGGTATCGAGCCACGCCATGCCGCGCCCCATCACGATGACCTCAAGCAGTCCTCTGTTCAAATAGGCCTGATTGACGTCAGTAATCTCGAGCTCGCCTCGCGCACTCGGCTTCAGCGCTTTCGTGATTTCGACCACCTGGCTGTCATAAAAATAAAGTCCGGTGACCGCATACCGCGACTTCGGATTTTTCGGCTTCTCTTCGATGCTCAGCGCGCGTCCTGTGGCATCGAACTCCACTACCCCATACCTTTCGGGATCGTGCACCGGATACGCAAACACCCTCGCACCTTTGCCGTGCCCGGTGGCACTGCGCAAATCTTTCGCGAGATCGTGGCCGTAAAAGATATTGTCGCCGAGCACCAGGGCACAAGGATCGCCATCGATGAACTTCTCTCCCAGCAGAAACGCCTGAGCAATGCCCTCCGGCTTGGGCTGCACCAGGTATTGCAATTCGATTCCGAACTGGCTCCCGTCGCGCAGCAGTGCCTGCAATTTGGGAGTATCTTCAGGCGTAGAAATAACCAGTATGTGCCGAATCCCCGCCAGCATGAGCGTGCTCAGCGGGTAATAAACCATGGGCTTGTTGTAGACCGGGAGCAGGCTCTTTCCCATTGCCTGGGTGACCGGATAGAGGCGGGTCCCCGATCCTCCAGCGAGAATGATGCCTTTGTACCGCAGGTTATCGTTCATGATTAGGCGTTGATTTAGACAGAATAGTGGGTTTCAATCCATTGCCGATAGGTGCCACTGGTCACATCTTTAATCCAATCCTCATGCTCCAGATACCAGCGAACGGTTTTCTGAATTCCCGTCTCAAACGTTTCCTTCGGCTTCCATCCCAGTTCATGCTCAATCTTCGTCGCATTCATTGCATAGCGACGGTCATGCCCCGGGCGATCCTTCACATAGGTGATCAACTCTCGTCTCGGCTTCTGCAGAGGAGCAGAGCTCTCATCGACCAGATCGCAAATTGTATTCACAATTTCGATGTTCTGCTTCTCGTTCCAGCCGCCGATGTTGTACGTCTCGCCGGTTCGCCCTCGACTTAATACGACGGAAATAGCGTCACAATGATCTTCCACAAAGAGCCAGTCCCGAACATTCTTTCCATCTCCGTAGACCGGCAGTGGCTTGCCATTGCGCGCATTGAGGATCATCAGCGGAATCAGCTTCTCAGGAAACTGAAACGGTCCGTAGTTGTTCGAACAATTCGTTGTGAGGGTCGGCAGCCCATAGGTGTGTTGGTACGCGCGCACGATGTGGTCGGAGGCCGCCTTTGAAGCTGCGTAGGGACTGTTCGGCGCATACTGCGTCGTCTCGCTGAAGGGCGGATCATCCGGCCCGAGTGATCCAAAGACTTCATCGGTAGAAACGTGGAGAAATCGAAAGGCCTGACGATCGGCCTGCGGCAACTCGCTCCAATAGGCGCGTGTCTCCTCCAACAGGGCAAACGTTCCGTTCACGTTGGTTTGAATAAAATCTTCAGGCCCGCGGATGGAACGATCTACATGGCTCTCGGCGGCGAAATGAACGATCGCTGCCGGCCTGTGCTCGATGAGCGTTCGCCGAACAAGCTCACGATCTGCAATGTCTCCTCGAACAAACTGGTATCTCGGATGCTCCGAGACCGATTCCAAGTTATGCAGATTCCCCGCGTAGGTGAGCTTGTCAAGATTGACGACTGAGAACGATTTATCCTGAAGTTGCTTCAGGATAAAATTCGACCCGATGAATCCGGCCCCGCCAGTGACAATGAGCTTTTTGGGCATAGGAGGTGATCGCACAGCAGTAAGCCCTGGCATCGCGATCAAGTCATCGATTGTAATAAAAAAGGACGGGTTTGACCCGTCCTCAAGGATGGGAACTGGACATCAGGATTTCAACTTGCCCGCCGCGCCGTGGACTTGGCGGCAGCTGCAGCCCTCGCCATAGGCTTGATGGGAATACTGGCGGGCAAAGTTCGCCCCAATATTTGACCGTAAGTTTTGTCAATCTCTGTCGCGATCTTTGGCCACTGATAGTCTTCCTCGATTCGACGTCGAGCCGTTGCCCCGGCTGCTTTACGAATTGCCGGGTTCGCGATGAGAAATCGCAGACGCTCCGCTAAGTCGTCCACGTCGCCCGGCTTGAATAAGTAGCCTGCCCCTTCCACGGCTTCGCGATTTTCTGGTATGTCGCTGGCCAGCACGCATAAACCCGCGCCCATTGCGTCGAGCAACGCAAGAGACAGGCCCTCCATGTCCGAGGGTAAAACGAAGATCATGGCGTTCGTGAGCAACTCGTCCAAGGTATCGCCTGAAACCCAGTCGAGCATTCGAATTCGATCCGTCGCGTGCGTACGCAATTCCCTGCTGTATTCATCGCAGTAACTGGCCGCACCCGCCATCACCAATTTGACGTTGCCCTCCATCTGCTCAAACGCTTTCACCAGCAGATGACATCCTTTCTCGGGTGAGAAGCGGCCTAAAAACAATACGTACTTGTCCGGCTCGAGCCCCCATTCAAGAATTTGCTTGGGAGGACGCCGCTCGCGCAGCACCCCGCCATTCGGAACATAGAACGCTTCGACCCCGTGAACCTCACGATAACGGCGCTGCAGCTCTTTGGAAACGACCATGGTCCCATTAGGAAGTAGAGCGGACGCCCGTTCGCCGCCATGCAGCACCGCGGAGGCAACCCGTCCCCATTTCTTTCGTTGCCAGTCGAGTCCTTGGACCGTTACGGCCGTCTTTGTTCCAAACAACCGAGGTATCCATGAAAACAAGGCCGGCCCGAGAGCGTGATAATGCACGACGTCATAACGTTGGGCGATGGCGTGAACCGTGCTCCATAAGGTATGAATCACCGTTTCCAAATGCTTCGATCGGATGGTAGGCAGACGTACCAGCCGCATGCCATTGTGTTCTGCGAGCGGAGGCGTGAAATACTTGCGGCAGTAAATTGTGACGTCCCAGCCCAACTGCGCGAGGTGTTTTCCTACCTCTTCGTAATAGGATTCGATTCCGCTGTACTTCGAAATCACTCCCCGGCCGCCGATGAACGCGACTCGCGGCCGGGCACGATGAGGTGACTTGGATTTCGGATCGGGCCTCAGGCAGCGGGAGGTCTCAGCCTTAGCTTCGATCAACCGCTGATAGATCTCCACAATTTTCGTGTAATACTCCTCGGGCGAGTGGTGCCGCCGCACCCATTCCCACCCGTAGCGCCCCATCTTTTCGGTCATTTCAAGATTTCCTGCCATGCATCGAATTGCTCCCGCAAGTTCATCGACATCTCCGCATTTATAGAGCAGACCACTCTCCCCGGCCTTTAAGAACTCTCTTCTCGATCCTGAGTCCGAAGCTACAACGGCGCGTCCCAAAGCATAGGATTCAAGCATGGTCTTCCCCAACGTCTCGTATGCGTGAGAAGGCAGGACGGTGAACTGCGACTCAGCGATCAGACGGTTGCGTGTTTCGGCTGAAACCTGGCCAACGAACTCGACATTCTTAACGTCCAGCCACCGCGCCAGATTCTCGAGCGCATTACGTTCCGGCCCATCGCCGGCGATCTTCAGGTGGAGATGCGGGACTTTCTGCATCGCGCGAACGAGGTCGGCAACTCCCTTTTCCGCCGACAACCGGCCGACATAGAGTAGCGGGGCATTTGCCGGAATCGGCATGGGTTGATAAGCCATCTGGAAATGTGGCAGCACCTCGAACCGATCGCGATCCCAGCCATGCTCTACGAACTTTTCTCTTACAAATTGACTCGGAGCCAAGAAAAGATCGACGCACCTGCGGTATGTGCCGAGCATGCGGTGAACATAAGCCTCCGCCGCCAGTGTGACCCTCGCCGCGAATCCTGGATAACACTTCGACGGAACCACGTGCCAGAAGGCGCTGGCCTTGCACAACTCGCAAGCCTCTCCGCCGGAAACAAAGTTGTACGCCGGGCAAAGCAGCTTGAAGTCGTTCAAGTGATAAAGAACCGGAACACCTTGGGCTTTCAATTCCCACAGAATCGACGGCGAGAGGTGGTGGTAGATGTTGCGGATATGCGCGACATCAGGCTGAAAATCATCGATCATCGCCCTCAGCCGCCGGCGCGCGCGGGTTGAGTACATCGCGTGCGCGGCATTTTGCACCTTTTGTGCGAAACCTGCCTTGCTCTTGAAGTCGATATGCGGAACGAAGTAACCGTCGTATGGAGTGCGCTCCCCGCGCGAATCCTCCATCGAGAACAGTGCCACCTCGTGTCCTTGAGAACGCAGCAATTGCATGAGCTCAAAGAGATAAACTTCGGTCCCACTGAATGGGTAGTTATATTTGTTGCAGAATAAGATTCTCATCGGGAGCG
>JASLEQ010000365.1 GCA_030151135.1 Candidatus Sulfotelmatobacter sp.
CCGGCAAAGGACATCTTCTCCGGACGCGACTCGGCAAAGCTCAAACACGAGAAGTCATTGAACCCGGGAGGCGAGTACCTGGCAGCCAATCAGTTTGGCGTCGCCGTAATCGCCGTATCGTCGGGGATGGCAGGCGATGCACAGGATCAAATCGTTTTAACCGAGGCACGCGCCACTGTCGTGCGCGATTATCTGGTGAAGCATTTCGGCTTTAAAGATGGTCACCTGAAGACTCTCGGCAGAGGGAAACAGTCTGACGATGCGTCTGCAAAGGGTGAAGGCAACATCCAGATCCTTGTTTATCCCGCCGGAACCGAAATGCCCCCGGCGAAACCGAACCCCGCCGGCGCAACCGCCAAATGATGGACGGCGGATTGGCTTCAACGAGCCCGCTGCTATAACAAAAGCATCTGGGCACATTTGGTTGAACCGAGCAACCGATAGGGTCGCAAAGACTCGAAACTTTGGTGGACCGGCGAAGTCGCCAACCAGCGCGTTCACGGCACCACACATGAACAGGTGATGGTGCGCCGGGAAGCCGGTCGTATGGCCATGCATGCTGTCGACGGCCGACCTCCGTATCCATATATGGGTGACGAGGAGCGCAAGGTGGCCCGCGACGCGTATGTCTCATGGAAGGGCAGCCGGTATTCGGTGCCGTGGCGTTATGCCGGTAAAGAGGTGTGGGTTCGGTATCATGGCCCCCCGGTGAAGATTCGCTACAGCGCCGAGCGCAGAAGGCCGCTTCGAGCATGCCCAGCAAGGTGCTCAACTTCTGATCGATGGCTGGGCCATGGTCTTGAATCGCGAGGGAGTCGTGCTTGCCGGACGTTTGGTCGGCATGGGGCGCGAAGAAGACTGCATATTGAAAGCCGTCAGTATGTCATTACCCGGAACTATTGTCTCTCAATTTTCCAAGTGCAAAGTTCACAACGCGCCAAGTGATTTGCCAGATGGAGAGTACCTGGTAACTTTCGACGGTGGAATGATTCCGTTCGAAAAGCGCGACGGCAAATGGGTAGCTCTGGGTGGCTGATTGGGCGGCTCTACCCTTTCGGCGTCCGGCCCGCGGTCCGGGCGTGTGAACGGAAGTGGGATTGGACCAATTAGCATTCAGTTGCATCTTGGATTGGGCGGGGCACCGGCTCTCCCGTTTCGCTTTGACTAGGGAACTTCCCAGTTCCGATAAGATTCCAGTCGCATCAAAATGGCCTCAGGAGCGAGCACGGCACTCAGGATGACTATCCGATGTCGGAAGGAACTTCTGAACCGTTTGCTCGTTGTCGCCGGAAACCAGGAGAACCTTGCATTTGGGAAGAAGCGCATTGAATTCAAATTGCGGCCTCAATGCCGTTCATCCGCGGCATTCTCCCCGGTCACAAGGAACTCGAACTCAAGACATTTTGCAAGTTCGACACCCGCTTCGCCACGTACACGGCACTAGCCCCAAGTCCAGCCGCATTCAAGACCATGACTAGTGTGTACGCTACTATTCTGTCGTCGTCAATGACGAGGGTGTGAGACTTTCGCCTGTTGCTGTCCGCGATTGGGGCCTGAAGCTGCTCCCTTGGCAATTCCGTGGTTTGGGCCTTTCCCAGAACGGCTGTGAATATTCAGTGTTTTTTGTCTTTCTCGATATGGCCTCAGCTCAAGTAATTCCTCCACCACGTATGCGCCGGTCGTACGGTCTGAAAATGTCACCATGAGGCCGTCGTCACCATCTAGCTCGATCGCGAGTATTCGGATGACTTTGTTTACCATAGCTAGGAGCGTATACAAGGAGGGAATTCCTGACTGATCAGAATTGCTCGCTCGTTTGATTCGAAGTGGATAATCGCCGCCTCTTTGGACCTACCTCGAAGGTATCCCTCAGGGTGATCGGCGTCGTCATTCCTGAGCCATTATGAATGTTAGTCTTCGGCCAGAACCAAGCCTGAAAAGGCGGAGGGTTGGCTGATGAGGAAAAAGCGCTTCAGTGTGGAGCAGATGATAGGTGTATTGAAGCAGGCCCAGGTAGGGGGGGCCTGTAGCAGAGGTGATCCGAAAGGCCGGGATTAGTGAACAGACGTTTTACCGGTGGAAGTCGAAGTATGCCGGCCTCGAAGTGGACCAGGTCCGCCAGATGGCACAACTGCAGGAGGAGAATTCGCGGCGAAGCAGTTGGTTGCCGAGCTAATGCTGGACAGACGATGCTTCAGGATGTGCTTTCAAAAAAATTGGTACAGCCTTCGCCGCGTGGACCGATGGTGGAACGGCTTGGGGGAGCTTTCAAGTGAGTGAGCGGCGTGCCTGCCGTGTCTTATGTGTGCCCAGAGCGACCCACCGCTATCGAAGCTGCCTCGATCCACGAACTGAGTTGCGGATGCGTGTCCTCGAGATCGCTCAGGCAAGAGTGCGTTATGGATACCGCAAGATCCGCGTACTGTTGAACCGCAAGGCTGGGATGTGGGCAAGTATCTGGTGTATCGGTTGTACACAGAAGAAGGCCTGTCCCTGAAAAGGATGAAGCCGGCGGGCAAGCGCAAAGCTGCACGTCAACGCGAGGAGCGGTTCAAGCCCGCCGCGCAAAACCAGGCATGGAGTATGGATTTCGTCGCAAATCAACTGCAGGTCGGGAGCCGGTTCCGTTCGCTGACGATCGTCGATGTCTTCACGCGCGAGGCGGTAGCCATCGAAGTTGGCCAGAGCCTGAAAGGATACGATGTCGTGCGCACGCTGAACAGGTTGAAGCTAGACTGTGAAGTTCCCAAAGTGCTGTTCTGTGTTAACGGCAGCGACTTCACCAGCCAGGCGACGGACCTGTGGGCGTAGCGGAACGGAGCGAAGATCGACTTCTCTCGCCCGGGCAAGCCCACCGACAACGCGTTCGTGGAAAGCTTCAACGGAACGTTCCGAGCCGAATGCCTAAACACTCACTGGTTCATGGATCTCAAGGAGGCAAAGCAGCTGATCGAATCCTGGAGGCGGGAATACAATGAGAGTCGTCCTCACGCATCTCTCGGTGACCGGACGCCTAGCGAGTTCGCCAGTGATGCTTGGCTAGCCGCGCTATCACTGGCACATAACCTTGCCGAAGACTAACACTGACGTTGGTACAGAAAAACTGGGCCCTTCAACCGTTGCGCTACACTAACAATCTCACTGGTACAAATTATCGGGCAGGTCACTTCAGACACAGCACTAAGACTTATCAATCCCGATCCTTGTTGTTTGGATGAAGCTGAATAGGAGCATCCTTGAACAGCATTCGGCATCCAGAGGGTGAATTCCTTCGAAGGTCCAAGTGGCACGATTTTTCGCTCGACGACATTCGAGGGCCTCCGGACCGCGCAGACTTGAGCTCACGGGCGGATCACGTTGTGAAATGCATGCCGAGCCACCAGGCCGGCTGGATCGCCACTCAGGTTAATCAGCCAATCTGTGAGGCTAGGAATCGACTTGCCTGGCTGCAAGATACGAGGTCAACGAGGAAGTTTCCGTTGCCGGGCTTGGAATCATTCTGACGCTGATTGACAACGCAAACTGCAAATGATGTAATCGCGCTCGGGTTTAGCTTCCCCAAATGTAAAAAACAAATCTTGCTCGTCGGATGGCGTCCCGACGTTGAGCCTGAACGCGCGCGGGTTTTGCTCGCAAGGTGAGCCCCTGTGAGCTAGCAAGGACCCGATGAGCTTGCCCCATTCCCGATCAGCTTTCGATTCCAAAATCTCACCCTTTGTCTTTCTGTTTTGGTGTTGCAACTGGGATTGTCTCCCAGGGAAAGCAGAGCGTCCGCGGCCAGCCAGTTCATCAATCTGCCGACATTTGCGTCGGGAGGAACTCCTGTTGCACTAGGGGCCGGCGACTTCAATCGCGACGGCAAGGCGGACGTGGCCGTCCTGAACAATAACGGCGCGAGCAGGGTGCTGACCGTTCTTCTGGGGGATGGGAAAGGTGGTTTCGCCGCCCCGGCGCAGGTTGGGACGCTTCCAGCGCCTTCGATCGCAGCACACCACAGCTCGTAGCGGCCGATTTTAATGGCGATGGAAGGATAGACCTGGAGGTCCTTCAATCGACGGGAAACTTTTTCACCGTTTACCTGGGGCACGGTGACGGAAGTTTTGCGGCGGGTGTGACGGTGAACGATGGGCTGACGGCTGCGGGGGGACTGGTGGTCGGCGACTTCAATCGCCACGGTCTGCCGGATGTGGCGGTGGCGGGAACTTCGTCGGTTGCTGTGCTTCTGGCGAAGTCAAATGGAACTTTCGGAAGCCCGACGGTTCTGATGACCTCAATCAACGTGAGCAAACTGTCTTCGTTGCCTATGGCGGTAGGAGACGTGAACGGGGACACTATTCTGGACATCGCTGTCAGCGACGACAATGTGCGTTTGAGTTCCTGCTTGGAGATGGAAGCGGCCGCTTTTCGGCAGAGACGCCGATTCTTCCGGCCTACATGGCGGCGGAGATGGTGATTGGAGATTTCAATCACGACGGCAAGATG
>JASLEQ010000396.1 GCA_030151135.1 Candidatus Sulfotelmatobacter sp.
GTTCTAATCCCCTCATGTCCCCTGCGTCCCACCGCATCAAGTCCGACGACGCCGAGATCGTCTACTGGATCCAAGGCGACGGGCCCTCCGTCGTCCTGCTCCATCCATTTCCCGCGAACCACGAATTCTGGCTTCCCGTCACTGAAATCTTATCCACACGCTATCGCCTGATCCTTCCCGACCTCCGCGGACACGGCGAATCCACCGTCGGCGAAGGTCCAGCTACCATGCAAAAGCACGCCGCCGATCTCGCACGCGTCATGGACGATGCCGACATTGCCCGCGCCCCCCTCATCGGCGTTTCCATCGGCGGATACCTCCTCTTCGAATTCTGGCGTCGACATCGCAGCCGAGTTGCTGCACTCGGCCTCTGCAACACGAAAGCCCGCGCCGATAACCCCGAAGCCCGCGCCGGACGTCTGCAGGCCGCCAGAGACGTCCTCGAACATGGAACAGAAAAATTTCTCGAGTCGATGGTTCCCCGGCTGTTTGCAAACACCACGCGCGAGACTCGCCCCGATGTCGTTGAGGGCGCTCTCCGCATGATGCGTCAAATGTCCGCCGAGGACATCGCCGAGGTCCAGCGAGGCATGGCCGACCGCTCCGACTCCGTCGACCTATTGAAGACCATTGATGTTCCCACTCTGCTCGTGACAGGCGATGAAGACATCCTCACTGGCCTCAATGAAGCTCAACTCATGCATCAACACGTCAATGGCAGCCAACTGCGCGTGATTCCGAAGGCCGGACACTACTCGCCCTGGGAACAGCCACAGGAAGCCGGCAGGATCTTCCGACAATTCCTGGACGCGGTACGCAATTTCAGCTGACTCACCAGCGGAGCCCTGAAGCGCCGAGAGAATGCGGGCCGTGTCGCAGACCATGGGCGTTCGTTTGGCAAATATCAAACTCCGAAGGATGGAAAGAAATGAGCCATAACTGCGATGCAAATGATGCCGCCCGAACCAATACGTCCGGGAGTGCCAAGCAATAACGTTCTTTTGCTGGAAACGCAATCTCCTAACAGATAGAATCTGTAGTTGCCTCCACGATGAGGTCCAACCGCGGGTGTTCGTGTCCGAGTTTTCATTCGCAATTACTTTTTAATAGCTAAGGAGCCATAGATGGCAAAGCATCGTATTGGCATACTCACCGGAGGTGGAGATGTCCCAGGCCTCAACTCCGTCATCAAATCGGTGGTCTACCGCGCGGCTGAGATCGGATGTGAGGTCATAGGCATCCGCCGCGGATGGGAAGGGTTAACCCATGTCAACCTCAGCGATCCCGTCAGCAAAACGCGTTACATTCTTCCGTTGAATCGCGAGAACACCCGCACCATAGACCGCACCGGGGGTACGTTCCTCCACAGTTCGCGCACCAATCCCACCAAGATGAAGAAGATTCCTCCGGCTCTGCAAGGCCAGAAGTTTGAGCCAAAAGAGTCCACGAAAAAAGGCGTGACCAGCACCGTCTACGATGTCACCCCGGCCGTTCTGAAGAACATCGAAACGCTCGGCCTCGATTACCTTATCGCCATCGGCGGCGACGACACACTCAGCTATGCGTCGGAACTCGATCGCAAGGGCATGAAGGTGATCGCCGTTCCTAAGACGATGGACAACGACGTTCGCAATACCGAGTACTGCATCGGATTTTCCACGGCCATCACGCGCGCCATGGACGCCATCGATCGCCAGCGGACCACCGTAGGATCCCACGAGCGCATCGGCATCTTCCGCGTCTTTGGCCGCGATGCCGGATACACCGCGCTCTATACGGCCTACGTGACAGCTGTCCGTTGCTGCATTCCCGAATACAAAGTCGACCTCAAGCACATGATCGAACTCCTCATCCAGGACAAGCGCAATAACCCGAGTAACTACTCTCTCGTCATTCTTTCCGAGGGCGCGGAGTGGCAGGGCTACAAAGTGAGGGAGTACGGGGATGCGGACGCCTTTGGTCATCGCAAAAAAATGAGTGTCGCCGAAGACCTCAGCGACGAAATCAAGCAAGCCACGGGAGAAGAGACCGTCGTCAGCGATTTAACCTATGACCTGCGGTCGGGCAGTCCCGACTTCGTTGATCGCATGGTCGCATTCACCTTCGCCGGAATGGCGATGGACGCACTCGAAGAAGGGAAGTCCGGCTTGATGACGGCCATCAATGAAGGCCGCTACGCGATCGTCCCCATCCCCGATCCGAAACTGGGTCCGCGCAAGGTCGACATCGAGTCCATGTACAACACCGAGCGTTATCGCCCGAAATATGACCACAAACTCGGATTGCCAATTTTCCTCACCAGACCCTAGTCGCTGGACTGGTTTGAAAAAAAAGCCGCCCGAAGAGTGGGCGGCTTTTGTTTTTCGAGTTCCGAGAGCGGTAATCCTAATCCTGAGTGCTGTGCGAAGTGGCAGCGGGCGCCAGAGTCAGGCGAAACACCGTCCCGCTTCCTGCGCCTCCGGCACTGCCGCCCTGGGAGTTAACTCCATAGATATTTCCATCGTTTGCCTGAATCAAGCTGCCAGTTGGTTTTCCGCCTTCAGGGCAAGCCTTCTCCTGGCAAAAGCTATAGAGCGTGGTCAATTGTCCGGAACGCGAGATTCGAAATACGGTTCCGGCGTTCCGCGCGGCCGATCCTCCAAAAACAGTAGTGCCGTAGAAATTGCCGTCCGATGCTTGAAGCAGGGGCGCATTCGGAATATATCCATCCGCGCAATTCGATCGGGAGCAGAAGCTGTAGAAGTCCGTGAATTGCCCGGCGGTATTCATTCGGAAGGCAACTCCGGCTCCGTGAGCTCCACCGCCCGCGGTTCCATAGAAGCCTCCGTCTCTGCCCCGGATGACCGTGCCCGCGGGGTGACAGCCGTCCAACTGATTGAAATTATGCAGCGTCGTCAGTTGTCCGCCCGGAGTGATTTCGAAGATCGTGCCGCATGACATGCTGCTGCCACCGTAAGCAGTAGCGCCATAGAAGTTTCCGTTCGAGGCCTGAATAACTCCGACCGGATTACTGCCGTCCGAACAGTTCTGGAGAGAGCAAAAGTTGTACAGCACCGTGACGGCTCCGGAACTGGTTATCTTGAAGAATGTTCCACAGCTTTCGCAATTTGCACCACCTTGATAGGTGACGCCATAGAAAGATCCGTCCGAGGCCAATACCAAGCCTTGTGGGTTGCTCCCGTCTGTCGGGAAACCGGCGAAATCGTAAATCGTAGTGAGGTCGCCCGTGGGGGTGATTTTAAATATTGTCCCAGCATTCGAACTCCCACCCCCGGTTCCGGTAGTCCCGTAGAAGCTCCCATCTGCCCTTTGCACGAGTGGCGCTCCTTCTGGGACGGAGCCGTCGGGGCAGTTCGCCGAAATCTGCGCGCAAAAGCTATAGAGCGATGTCAGGGTCCCCGTCGGTGAAACCGCGAAAACAGTGCCTTCGCCGTAGGTTCCACCAAACGAGGTTGTGCCGTAGAAATTGCCGTCCATTCCCTGCGTGATGCTATTCGGCTGTTGTCCATCTGCTCCATCAAAAGTTGCGACGACGCTTACGGTTTGCCCCGATGCGGCCATTACTGTGGAGGCAGCGAGTGCGATAGCACAGAATATGTTTGCGCTAGGCATGCTGAGGAAGGTTCGTATTGTTTTCAAATTTTCCTCCTGGACTGGTCGGGTTGTTTTTCTCAATCGATTTCTTTGAGCCTGGAATCCTGGCCCGAAAAACTTTCGGATCTCTCAACTGTTGAATCAGTACTCATCCGGCTCTTCGGGCAGAAGCGGATCATTGATGAAGTGGTTTGCGTCAAGCGGCGCGTCGATCGTCTGGAATGGTCGCGGCGTCTGATTCAAATTGAAGAACTCGGTCATGTCGGATTGAGCGCGGGCATCCGCGAAGTTCAGCGACCCTTCGGCGAACCCGAAATTGAATTCGATAAATCGCAGGATGCTGCCGAAGTCGTTGCGGTTATTGTCCACATAGGCGGCCGGCGTGTACGCCGAAACCACCATAAGCGGCACACGAAATCCATACTGATAGTCCCCCTGTGCGCCACCCAATATTGTCGGGGCTTCATGATCGTAGAACCCGCCCCAGTCATCCCAAGTCACGAAGATTGCCGTGTTGTCCCAATACGTCTCGCCATTCGGACACCTTGCGCGATTTCCGACTGCATTCACGATCGACGCGATCCACGATGGGCCGCCGCCCGTGTTCGACGTCGGATGGTCCGAATTCGGGGCTGTCGGCGTTACCCAACTTACGCCCGCGAGATTGCATTCATTGATGTCCGTCAATACACCCGCCGAATTGATCTCCACATCGCTCAGAAATTCGGACCCCCTGCACTGTCCGCCTTCTTCATTCGCTCCGCAGATGTGTTGAATTGAATTGGGAGAGGTCCAGATGCTATAGGGTCCGGTCGATGCGTAATACTTCCAAGTGATCCCTGCCGCATCCAGCAAATCGCTAAGCGTCTGATATTCAAAACACGGGAAGATCGGGGGATACAGCACAAGATTTTCCCCGGCGGGACCGATCAGCGGTACGGTAGTTCCGGCCGCCGTGGCGCACCCTGCTCCTACCCCAATCTGCAGCATATTCCCCGCCGCGAACAGACCCGATGCATCACCGCTTGCGCTCGCCGCCGCCGTTCCTCCGAACAAAAACAGGTGGGCAGGGAAGCTCGCGCCCTGGTTCGTTTGGAACATGTAATTTCCGAAGCCGTACTGCGACGCAAGCGAGAGATACGGGTTCATAATTCCCGTGGAGTTGTCGACGTAGACGAATTGCGGCTTCGGAGGACACGTTCCGTGCCCGCAGCCGACGTGGGCTGCACCATCCATCCGGCAATGGCCGCTCGAATCCATGTCGCACATTGCCACGAATCCGGTGTGGTCGTGATCCAAATCGTATCCGCCTGCCAGCGGGGTAGTTGAAGGCTGCGTGTATCCGGTCTTCGACGTGTTGTCGTACCAATTCTTTGTTTGAATGTTGTACTGCGAACCGGTGGGCGTCGTGCTGCACGAATTGCTATTGCCATACGGTGGCACGCACAGCCCTTGAAACATATTGTCGGGCGTCCGGTTTTCCTGATCGACGACAATAATGTGCTTGAAGTTAGCGATTTGCGGAGCTGTCGTTGTCACATTTAAAATCGACGAGCCGCTGATGGTGCCTGAGGCAGCCGTCAAACTCGCCGTTCCTTGCGCCACTGTCGTGACAACGCCGTTGGTAGTAACGCTCGCGACCTGGGGCGCGGAAGAACTCCATGTCACCTCATTAGTCAGGTTCTGCGTGGATCCGTCCGTGTAGGTTCCTGTTGCCGAATATTGCTGTGCACTCCCTACGGAGAGCGATGTGCCGGTCGGCGTTACTGAAATGGAGTTGAGCACCGGCGCGGTCGCCGTCAGACTTGAAGTGCCATAAACAGAGCCTGACCGCGCCACGATCGTAGCCGTACCTTGCGTTGTAGTGAGGATCATTCCGTGGCCGGTCGGCACTGCCACCGACATCGCGGATGAACTCCAATAGGCCGTACTAGTGAGATCTTTTTTCGATCCGTCGCTGTAGTTGCCCGTTGCCGTGAATTGCTGTCGTGCGCCTGCCGCGACCGAGACGGACGAAGGAGTCACGCTGATTGACTGCAATACCACGGACCCCGTGACGGTGACGTTCGCTGTACCGACGATGGTTCCCACCGTCGCCGTAATACTCGCCGTACCGGAAGCAACCGCCGTGGCCAGTCCGGTGGTGTTCACCGTAATGACAGACGTCGCCGTCGAAGCCCACGTCGCGGTCGTGTTCAAATTTCTTTTGCTCCCGTCGCTGTAGTTGCCGGTGGCAGTGAACTGTCCGGTCGTTCCCGGAGCCGTCGTCACTGAACCGGGAATCATCGTGATCGAAGTTAGCGTGGCAGTCGGCTGGTGTGACGTGGCTTCTCCAGAGGGAGGTATTGCACTCTGGCCCGCTGCCGTGACTGCGAATCCTCCAATACCCACGCACAAGGCCGCTATTACCGACAACAGAATTGCCGCTGATCGATGCATATCATTGCATTTTGATTTCAAAATCAATTTCGGACCCATGTATAACCTCGAAAACGTTAACGACCACTGAAGTTAGCTCGCCCCTGTTCGCAGCGTCGGCTTGAATAGGTCGGGCGAATTTCTCCTGCACTCCACGAAAGTTTGGAACTGTCCGCCAGAGGGGCTCGGCGAACCTCTTCCCCTAGAACTTGATGGGTAGGATCAACCGGGTGGGGGACACCGCATCTTCTACCTGATTCATGCGATGGTGCCTTGGGCGAACAGTATTGTCAAGGCGTTTCGCGGTGAATCCTCATTTCAGAAATGCAGTATGCACTTTCTTGCAACTCACGTGATTCTTCTAAAAGATTCTCTCCACTTTATCGTGGATTCGTTCTCATTGCTGCGCTCAAGTCGGGTCCTCATGCTTATGAATTGAGCGACAACTGGCTCCAACAGAGCCGCATCTCACTGGTAATTCCCTCCGCTCACTCGGGGTTCACTCGCTGTCTATGTCATTCATCTTTTTTCTATCAACCCGCAGAGCCTAGACCGGAAAAAATCGGTCATTCACGTTAAACCCGCAAATAATTTGCAATCACCCATTCATAAGAGGAGGAGAGAGCAATGAAAGCTGTAACTTTTGAAGGACCACGCTCGATGGTGGTCGAAGATAAACCAGTTCCTAAGTTGACCGCCCCCACCGACGCCCTATTGCGCGTTACAACCGCCGCAATTTGCGGCAGTGACCTGCACATGTACGAGGGCCGCACCTCGTTGAAAAAGGGCAGCGTCGTAGGTCACGAAATCATGGGAGTCATCGAACAAGTGGGAGATGCTGTCCGCAGCATTCGAGTCGGTGATCGCGTCGTATTACCGTTCAACATAGCCTGCGGCTACTGCTATAACTGCGTGCGCCAGAATACGCATGCGTGTCTTACCATGAGCGAGCAACCACACGCCGGCTACGGATATGCCGGTATGGGGCCATACTCCGGTGGCCAGGCTGAGCATGTCCTCGTTCCGTTCGCGGACTTTAACTGCCTCCGGCTTCCAGGTAAACCTGGTGATGAGTTTGAGGATGATTTCATCTTGCTCGCCGACGTATTTCCTACCGGATATCACGCTACCGAACTAGCCCACGTCAGCCCGGGTAAATCCGTCGCGATCTTTGGAGCAGGCCCCGTCGGCTTGATGGCTGCTCTCAGTGCACAACTGAAAGGTGCGTCCGAAATTTATGTCGTCGACAACATTTCGGTTCGTCTCGACAAGGCACGTGAAATGGGCGCGATCCCGATCAACTTCAAAGATGGAGATCCGGTGAAGCAGATCAAGGATATGCGCCGGAACGATACTATTCACAAACAAGCGCTTCATCCGCGCGAGGCGGAAAAGCTCGACGGCGTGGATTGCGCCATCGATGCCGTGGGCTATCAGGCGCACGACGAGAAGAATCCTTCGCGCGAAAAAGCCACGCAGGTCATCGAGGATTGCTGTCGTGTCGTGAATCCCGCAGGAGCGATCGCGCTCATCGGCGTGTACATGGCTCCCGATCCAGGCGCTCCAAACGAGCAGGCCAAGCAGGGCGTCTACCCGCTTCCGATCGGCAAGCTGTTTGACAGCGCCGTCACGATTGGGATGGGGCAAGCTCCCGTGAAGCGTTACAACGAATATCTGCGCGACCTGATCATTCAAGGACGCGCCAAGCCCAGCAAGATTGTCAGCCATCACATCAAGATT
>JASLEQ010000411.1 GCA_030151135.1 Candidatus Sulfotelmatobacter sp.
GAACGACTTTCCCATACCGCAGATCACCGTGACGACTCCGCCTCAGCCACAGCCGCAGTGGCCTTTACACGATCGCATCAGTTGGGCTGCAAATCTGGTTTTGGCGTTGCTGGGATATGTCGGCATCTGGGTGGCGCTATCGACTCTAAAGAAGATTGAAAGACAGACAAAACAGTTTGAGGATGCCGTTTCTTTGGCCGATACAACGGCGCGGACAGCCCTCCTCCAAACTGAATCGATGATTCGCGCGGAGAGGCCATGGATTATGGTCACGGCAGAACCATCCCCGGATCTGGAGAACAGTTCGGTCGTCGTGGCTACCAATCGGGGAAGGAGTCCGGCGCGCATTGTCGCTTTAGCGGACCGAGTCTTATCCGCCGCCGATGAAGCTCATTTGCCTTCGGATGGTGGGGTGGAGATCGAGAAGCCAAACGGCGTGACGCAATCCGTCGTGCTGCTTCCCGGAGAGTCCTTCGCCATTCGCACGTTTGGCCGAGAGGATGTGAAACGATTCTGCGCCACGAAGGATGCGTTAAAGCGGGTGGAGGACTGGGAGGAAAGAATATTCATCACCGGTAAGGTCGTCTATAAAGACCTGAATACGTACGGCGATGGGCAGTTGCGCGAGACTTCATGGGCCTGCTGGTACATTTACGGCCAAAGAAAAAGCGGCCTGGTTACGATCGGACATCCAGGCCTGACTCTCTTGACGTGAACCTGATTTGACGTCTGTGGTCGTGCCGCGGCGCCCCGGGGCAAAGTTCGTCTCGTGATACGGTGAACCTTAGATGAACCACGAGCGATGTGAGTTGGCCGGGGTTATTTCTGTCAACGTTCGGACCCCGGGGAGGTGAGGAACTTCGCTCTATACCGAACCCTCGGGCTCGGCGGGGCCGCCCATCGTCTGTGTTTTCTTCAATTGTGAGCTGGATCACGACAAATTTCAGATCGGGGGACTTCCCCTGCACAGTGTGTCGCATCTACGACATTCGAACACATTATGATGATTCGCGATCCACACCGAACACTCGCCCAGATGAAGGAATTGCTGCGCAAATTCGATCAGAACAAGCGCGGGTATGATCCGTTGGCTCTCGCGCAGTTAAGGCGGATCGTGCGCCGCCGGATCGGCTGTCTTGTAACAGAGCTGCACCGCGGCGATGCGCAAAGCTCATCGCGCTGGGCGGCGTGAAACGGCTATGGTCCCCCAGCTGTTGACGGAGTGAATCAAATCGGGCAAGAGAAGCCTGGCTTTGCCGGCCCGATCAAATTCTTTACTGGTTAGAAGTCATAGCGCAGCGCGAACTGCATACGCCGCGGAACGGTCAGGGTGGCGCTGGCCACACCGAGATTCCCCGCGGTCAACCCGGACCCGATCCAATTCGAGTCAAACCGCACACTGTTGGTCACGTTGTACACTTCCCACTCAAATTTAAGGGAGTTGGATTCGCGGATCTTCCAGCTCTTGGCAAGACCCGAATCGATGTTGAAGTAACCATCGCCACGGAAGTTGTTGCGCTGGCCTGCTTCACCGGGATAAGGCAGCCGAACGTTTCCACCGTTACAGCCGCCACAAACGATACCGGAATTGATGGCATCGGGATTGTCGAAGAATTGCGGAGCGCCACCGCTGGAAGCATCATAGTGCTTTCGCATTTTGACGGGACCGGTAGTCACTCCGTAGCTCTCTTCCTGCCAGTTGGTCGTCCAGCCCGGCTCGAACAAAGAGAACGGCAGAGCGCTGGACCAGCGATTGATTCCTGACCACTGCCAGCCACCAATGAGGCCGTTCAGCACTTTGTTCGCGTTTTGCGCAAGGGCTTTCCCGGTGCCAAACGGCAGTTGATATACCCAATCAATGGTTACCAGATGGCGGGTGTCGAAATCGGAGCTGGCTCGGTTCAGCTCCGGCTTCCAGGTATTCAGGATTTCGCTGAAGGCGCCGGTGTTGGAGGCGTAGGTACCGGCAATCTCGTTGCTGCGCTCGGTGTCTGAACCCATGTCGATGGAATGCGACCACGTATAGCTGACGTCAAGATTGAGACCGTGGCTGGTAGGGTGACGCAGCGTGAGTTGGCCGGCGTTGTAGTAGCTCATGCCAATCGAACTAAGGGCATAGAGCGAGGAGAATTGATCCTGCCAGAAATGCGATTGCCAGTCGCCAGGGCACCCATAGCTGCAGTAAAAGTCGATGTCGGCGAGCGCGGTGGTTGCGCCCCAGGTTGCAAGGTTGGGAGCCCACTCATTCGTATAGATCGCCTGGGTTGCGCTCTCACCGTCATAATCGATTCCGGCCATGAACGGGAAAACATCTTCGAAGTACTTGATGGGAGCGACACTGGCGCTGGAATCTCCAGCGTGGGCGTTAACCTGCTTGGAAAGCGCGGCGCCCGCAGCGAAGTAGTCGCCGCCGCCCCCGGGATCGACATAGTCGACGGGTTCGGCGAGATCAAGCTGCTGCAGGAGGTGACGTCCGAGGCGACCTACGTAAGCTGCCTCAACGGAGAAGCCTCCCTTCAGTTCACGTTGCACCGAGGCGTCGAATGTCTCCGAGTAAGGAGTCTTGATCCTGCTATCGAGGCCCCAAGTGATGGCGAAGTTGTCGGGAGGATAGAGGAACGGATAACTAACCGTCGTGGGAACGGACCCCAAGGTGATCGGCGGAAGCGTCTGGCGGTCGATGAACCTTGGGGCAGCCGGATGCTTTCCCTGAGGCGCGCAGTTCGGAGCGCCGCAGAATGGTGAGTTCCCCTCGATCCCGTACACGCCGGCCGGGTTGGAAACCGCTGAGCTCATGCCGAAAGAGCCGTTCTGGTCGAAGGTGTTGACCAGCGCCTGTCCGAAGTGGTCATAGAAGATCCCGGCGCCAAAGCGAATCG
>JASLEQ010000418.1 GCA_030151135.1 Candidatus Sulfotelmatobacter sp.
GCATTGATGACGGAGATCCAGTTTGCGGAAAAGGAAATCACCGCGAACGAAGACAAAATCCTCGAATTGATGGTCAATGCTGATGCGCGCGATAAAGAAGTGAAGGCCGCCCAGGCAGAGCTGAAGGCTGAAGCCGCCGAAATCGAAAAAGAGAAAGAACAGGCTCGACAGCGAACCGCCGAAGACGAAAAACTTCTTTCCGAAGCCAATGGTAAACGCAACCAGTTACGAACCGGAGTCCGCGAAGACTTGTTACGCCACTACGAGCGAGTCTCGAAATTTCGCGGGACTGGCATTTCGGAAGTGCGCGACCACAAGTGTATGGCCTGCCAAGTGATGCTGCGGCCGCAGACTTACAACGATGTACGATCCGGAAAAGAAACCGTCATCTGCGATTCCTGTCAGCGCATCCTGTACTTCGATCCTAAAGAGGAATTGGTCGACAGACCCGAAACGGTGCACCGCCCGAAGCGACATCATCCAAAAATCGATGCGACGCAGGCATGGTACTACCGTCCCGAATTTGCCAATGACGGGGAAGTTTTTCTTTGCCTGACGAATGCCGACGGCCAAGCCAGCCGCCGCGTCTACGACATCAATACCGGACGCCTGCTCGGAGACATCCTCATCCGAGAGGGAAATTATCGGGAGGCGTTCCCGGAAGACATTACAGGGTCCATCCGTCTAAACGGCAACTGGAGCGAACAGGAGCTCGACGAATTTGGCGCCGAGCTTCCGATGGTGATTCTAGATTCGCTCCGAACCGATTTTGATTTGGCTCAGCACGAAGCTCGAACTACCTCCCACACAAAGCACGAAGTCCCCGCCACACCCACTTCGCACGCCGCCAACTAACGCAGTTCCGATCTTGCCGCGTCCGCTTCAGACTCTAGGCTTTTGGTCCGTCACCTGAATGCCAGTTTCGGGTTGCGTAGAGAGAGAGGCAAAGTTGCCGCCTGTCTCGTCGTTCGGGTCATAAGTCAGCCCACACACAGCACATCGGGTAATTTCTCCGTACCGTTCAATTCTCGGTCGTTTACATCTGGGGCATGCCATGGACCACCTCGCGGCGAACATCGTTGTTCATAGGAACGATAAATTCGCGCCGTGTGATCGACCATCGGGTATGAAGCCGAGAAAGACTGCGGGGATTCCGTGGAGAGGACAGGGCCCGCCCTTAGTTAATGAAAATGGCCACGACAGGGCCAGCGCTTTCAACGGCTTGTCTCGCCCTGGGTTCTGACGCTCGGGCCTCTCACGTCGTAAGAGATGCCGCCTGGCTATCGGGGGTCGAGGGCAGGCATTACCATGGGACCATGCCCCCGACTCCCCCAAAATCTGAACTTCCACAGGTAAAGGTCTCGCCACGCGGCTCCGCCCGACTGAAATCCGGCCACGTTTGGGTCTACCGATCCGACCTGCTCGACGGCGACAGCGTGCCTCCCGGTTCGCTCGTGACCGTTGCCGATCAGCGCGGAAAGCCTTTTGGCACCGCGCTTTATTCGAGTTCATCGCAAATAGCGATCCGGATGATTTCGCACGAATCGGTCTCAGATTTACCCGAGTTGCTGCGCCACCGCGTTGCCGACGCGATAGCGTACCGCGAAAAGTTCGTTCGCGACACGAATGCCTATCGAGTCATCTTTAGCGAAGCGGACTTAATCCCGGGCCTGACTGTCGACCGGTACAACGACATCCTATCGCTGCAAATCCTGACTCAGGCAATGGACGCCAACCTCGTCCGCGAAACTGTCATCTCTCAGTTAGCCTCGCTACTGCAACCCGCATCCGTGATCGAACGAGTCGATCCGCGTGTGCGGGAACTGGAAACCCTTCCTCCTCGCAACTCCGGCCTTCTTCATGGAGAGAAGACCAAAACCGTCTTCGCAATGAATGGCGTGCAATTCCAGTACGACGCTCTCGAAGGTCAGAAGACCGGCGCCTTCCTTGACCAGCGGGAAAACTATGCGGCCGCAGCACGCTTCGCAACGGGCAGGGCGCTTGACGTCTTCTGCTACCAGGGAGGCTTCGCCCTGCATGTGGCCCCGCGGTGCGAGGAGGTCACTGGGGTAGACAGCTCCCGTCCTGCGCTCGAAGTCGCCGATCAGAACGCCGCACTGAACCAGCAGCTTTCAGGTGGGAAAGAGATCGAGTGGATCGAGGCGAACGCCTTCGACCTGCTTAAGGACTACTCCGCCGGTAATCACCTTTACGACACCATCGTTCTCGATCCCCCCGCCTTCGCGAAAACCAAACGTGACCTCGATGCCGCTCTCCGAGGGTATAAAGAGCTCAATTTGCGAGCACTAAAGATGCTTCGGACAGGCGGAATTCTGGTCACATGTTCCTGTTCGTATCACGTCAACCAGGCCAGTTTCCTCGAAATGCTTTCTTCGGCAGCGTTGGACGCACATCGAATGCTTCGCCTTCTGGAGGTTCGTGGACAAGCCAAAGACCATCCAGTGCTGCTGAATATTCCGGAAACTGGGTATTTGAAGTGCGTGATAGCGCACGTAACATAAACAAAAATAAGCAGATGTTTTGCTTGACAACAACTCGCTCAACTTTTATGCTTCTTTTACGCTAACGATGCGTCTAATGAAGTGACCGCAGCCATAGGCAAGCCGCCAGACTCGGTCCAAACAATTTAGAAGTTCTGATCACACCAATATCTGAAGGAGGATTTAGTCATGACCGTATTAACCCGTTGGGAGCCTTTCCGGGAGTTCAGCACGCTGCAGGATCGTATGAATCGACTGTTCCGCGAGTCCTACAACGATGCCGGCCGGGATGAATCTCTGACGACCTCGAGCTTTGCCCCCGCAGTGGATGTCTACGAAGACGAGCACAAGGTCACGTTGAAGATCGAAGTACCCGGAATCGAAGAGAAAGACATCGATGTCCGCGTGGAAAACAACACGCTGACCGTCACTGGCGAGCGCAAGATCGAGAAGGAAGAGAAAGAAGAGAACTACCGCCGCGTGGAGCGTCAGTATGGCAGCTTCACCCGCACCTTCACTCTGCCTCAGACCGTGGACACCGAGAATGTCTCGGCGAGCTACGACAAAGGCGTGCTGAAGATCAACCTGCCGAAGAAAGCCGAAGCGAAGCCGAAGCAGATCAAGGTGAACATCGGCAGCGAGAAGCAAGGGTCTGAAAAGCAGATCGAAGGTGGGAAAGGCCCCAGCAAAGCCGCATAATGTTGGAAGAGCGGCGCTTCAGCGCCGCAAAGCGAGAAATAAAATGCGGGCTTTAACCCCTAAGGTCCACGGGAGGCGGCAGAGTTGACCGCCTCCCAATTTATTTTGCACTGATGAAAATTTGGTAATTGCTTAATTTGAAACCGAGGCGCGGCCAGGCTTTCCAATTACTCAATTGCCCAATTACAAAATTAATAAATCGAGGTTCTCATGCCCATCCGTTGGGACAAATTTACAGTAAAAGCGCAGGAAGCCGTCCAGCGCGCCAGCGAGCTCGCGTCGGAGCACGGCAATCCCGAGCTGCAGCCGCTGCATCTGGTTGCGGCGCTGCTCGAGGACAAGGAAGGCATCGTTCCGCCGGTGCTCGAAAAAATCGGGATCGGGCCGCAGTCTGTTTTGAGTTCGGTATACAGCGAGATCGACAAACTGCCCAAAGTTTCGGGCGAGGCCGCGCAGGCGACGATTTCGAATGAGACGAACAAGCTGCTGGAGCAGGCTTTCAAGGAAGCAAGCAACTTCAAGGACGAGTATGTCTCGACCGAGCACTTGCTGCTCGCCATCACCCATCTGAAGAAGGACAAAGCCCAGCAGATCCTGGCGCAGGCGGGCGCAACGTATGACGCGATCCTGAAGGCGCTCACGGTCGTGCGCGGATCGCAGAAGGTTACCGATCAGAATCCTGAAGCCAAGTACCAGGCATTGGAGCGTTATGCTCGCGACCTGACTGAGCAGGCACGTCGCGGCAAACTTGACCCGGTGATTGGACGCGACGAGGAGATCCGTCGCGTGGTGCAAGTTCTTTCGCGGCGCACGAAAAACAATCCGGTGCTGATTGGCGAACCGGGCGTTGGCAAAACCGCGATCGTCGAAGGATTGGCGCAGCGCATCATCTCGGGGGACGTCCCGGAAGTTCTGAAGAACAAGCGCGTGGTTGCGCTGGACCTGGGCTCGATGCTCGCGGGCGCTAAATATCGCGGCGAGTTCGAAGACCGGCTCAAAGCGGTTCTGAAAGAGATCGAAGATTCGCAGGGTCAGATCGTTCTCTTCATTGATGAACTGCATACGCTGGTCGGAGCAGGGGCAGCGGAGGGGGCCATTGATGCCTCGAATATGCTCAAGCCCGCACTGGCTCGCGGAGAGCTGCGTGCCATCGGCGCAACCACGCTGAACGAGTACCGCAAGTACATTGAGAAAGATGCGGCTCTCGAACGCCGCTTCCAGATCGTGTTCGTTGGCGAACCCAATGTGGAAGACACGATTGCGATCCTGCGTGGACTGAAAGAGCGGTACGAAGTTCATCATGGCGTGCGCATCAAGGATTCGGCGATTGTTGCGGCGGCGACGCTGTCGCATCGCTACATCTCCGATCGCTTTCTTCCGGACAAGGCGATTGATCTGATCGACGAAGCTGCGGCATCGCTGCGCATCCAGATCGATTCGCTTCCCACGGACATCGATCAGCTGGAACGGCGCGCGACGCAGCTGGAAATCGAAAAGCAGGCGTTGAAGAAAGAAGACGATCCGAACTCGAAAGAACGGCTTGGCGTCATCGATCGGGAACTCGCGGAGATTCGCGAGAAATCGAACACACTCAAGGCGAACTGGAAGAAAGAGAAAGACTCGATCGCCAGGACGCGCGCACTCAAAGAAAAGATCGAGCAACTCAAAGTGGACGAGCAGACTGCCGTTCGGAAAGGCGACTACAACCGGGCCTCGGAGATTCAGTACGGTGAAGTTCCGCGATTACAGGCGGAACTGGGCCAATTGACGGCGAACATCGACGGCAAATCCGGACGACGCATGCTTAAGGAAGAGGTCGACGAAGAGGACGTCGCGAAGATCGTCTCCAAGTGGACTGGAATTCCTATCTCGAAGATGCTCGAGGGCGAGGTCAAGAAGCTGGTCACGATGGAAGAGCGCCTGCGGCAACGGGTGGTCGGACAGGATCCCGCGCTGGAGCGTGTGGCAAATGCGATCCGGCGTTCGCGCGCCGGATTGAGCGATCCCAAGCGGCCTATCGGATCGTTCATCTTCCTGGGTCCAACCGGCGTTGGTAAGACGGAACTGGCCCGCGCTCTCGCTGAATTCCTCTTCGACGATGAGCATGCGCTGCTCCGCATCGACATGTCCGAGTACATGGAGAAGCATTCTGTGGCTCGGCTGATCGGCGCGCCTCCGGGATACGTCGGCTACGAAGAAGGCGGGCAATTGACCGAGCAAGTGCGGCGACGCCCGTATTCGGTGATCCTGTTCGACGAAATCGAGAAGGCGCATCCGGATGTGTTCAACGTGCTGTTGCAGATCATGGATGATGGCCGATTGACCGACGGCAAAGGGCGAGTGGTGGACTTCAAAAACTCGATCATCATCATGACGTCGAATATCGGCTCGGCGTTCCTTCAGGCGGAAGGTTTACGCTCGGATGAGGACTTCGAGAAGGCCACGCAGCAGGTGATGAACCAGTTGCATGCGCACTTCAAGCCGGAGTTTCTGAACCGCGTGGACGACATCATCGTGTTCCGGCCGCTGGGAAAGGATCAGTTGGTCAAGATCATCGAGTTGCGGTTGGAAGATGTGCGGCGGTTGCTGGCGGATCGCAAGATCTCGCTGGAACTGACCGACGCAGCGAAAGATCTGCTCTTCACGCAAGGATACGATCCGAACTTCGGAGCGCGTCCGCTGAAGCGCTCCATTCAGAAGCTGGTGCAGGATCCTTTGGCGTTGAAGATCCTCGACGGCGAAGTGCTGCATGGCGATCACGTTGTCGTGGATGCCGACAAGAAGGCGGGCAAGATGACCTTCGATGTCAGCAAGCGCGTGGGCGAGAAAGAACCAGCAAAAGCGAAGCGATAAGTCTTACCACGAAGACACAGAGAGCCGGAGAAGATCAAACTTCTTTTTCTCTGTGTCTTCGTGTTTATTTGAGCTTTGCGCTAAAGGCATCGATTACAACCGGCGCTTGCGCGAGATACCAGGCCACGGCGACGCGCAGAGCGATCTGCAACCCATACCACAGGACCGGAAAACCCAACTCTGCCATCGATATCTTCGGCACAAGCGGAGCGAGGCTGAACGCGATGATCAGCATCGCGATCCAGCGGGCCCAATTCCGCAGACGGAACAATCCCCACGCAACGAAGCCGTAAACCGCGGCTCCGAGCAAGATCATGTATGGACCTGCGAGTTGGAGTCCGTATAAGAAGTACTTCGCGGACATGAGGGAAATTGCTCCCGGCGAAACCAGCAAGATCACTGCGACCGTGCCGAGATAAATTGCAGCGAGCGCGAACAAGATTGCGACTGCTACGACGCCTCGGGGACGCTGCATAAGGTGGGCATTCGGCGGAGAGATGACTACGGCACCAGCAACAACTTCCCGCTGAATCCGCGAGCTTCCATATCTCTATGTGCCTGCACCGCTTCCGCCAGCGGATATTTCTTGGCAATCCGCATGTGCAGCTTGCCGTCTAGAATCATCCGAAATAAGTCAGAGGTCCGCGCCAGCAACTCATCGCGCGTTGCGGTAAAGTGCGCGAGCGTCGTGCGTGCCATATAAAGCGACCCCTTTTCCGACAGCTTCGCGGGATCGACTGGAGGAACCGCGCCGCTCGACATGCCGTAGAGCACGAGCATCCCACGCAGACGCATGACGTTCAGATTTTTCTCGAACGTGGCTTTTCCCACGCCGTCATAGACGACGTCGACTCCTTTGCCACTGGTCAGGCGCTTCACTTCAGGCTCGAAGTCCTGTTTGGTGAAGATAATGACATCGTCAGCACCCGCCTCGCGAGCGAGTTGAGCCTTCTCGTCACTCGATGCGGTTCCAATCACCCGCGCACCCATTGCGTGCGCGAGCTGCACGAGAAGCAAACCGACTCCGCCCGCAGCTGCGTGAACCAGCGCCGTTTCTCCGGCTTTCAGCTTGTGCGCATCGTGCACCAGGTAGTGGGCCGTCAGGCCGTGCACCATCGCGGCGGTCGCCTGCTCATCGCTGATCGCGGCAGGGACTGGAACAAGATGCTCCTCGGGAGCGGCGACGTACTCCGCGTAAGATCCGAGTGTTCCGCTCCACGCCACGCGATCGCCTACTTTCACTGAGCGCGCCTGCGGACCTACGGCGGACACTACCCCAGCGCCTTCGTGCCCAGGAATAAACGGCAGCGGCGTGCGGAGTCTTCCGTCGCGAAACTGCGCGTCGATGGAATTCACGCCAGCAACGCTGACTTTCACAACGGCTTCAGAACCCTTCGGCTGCGGCGCAGGAACATCCACCAGTTCCATGACCTCCGGCCCGCCGGGATGCTGCACGCGGATCGCTTTCATGAGTATTTTCATTCCTCGCGAACAATTGTCATCCTGAACGGACTTGAAGCATGCCTAGGGGATCAGCAGCAACTTCCCCGTCGTCTTCCGGCCTTCCAACTCCCGGTGCGCCCGTTGTGCCTCCGCCAACGGATAGGTGTGTTCGATCCGCAGTTTCAGCTTGCCAGAGGCGATCATGCCGAACACCGCGCTCGAGCGCGCCATGAGTTCGTCGCGTGTCGCGATGTAATTCCCCAGCATGGGCCGCGTGACATATAACGAGCCTTTCTGGGACAGCTGAATCAGATCGAAGGGCGGGACGGCGCCGCTCGATCCGCCGAACAGCACCATCATTCCTCGAGGACGCAGAAGGTTCAGGCCCTTCTCAAAAGTCGTCTTGCCGACAGAATCGTAGATCACGTCGAGCCCCTTGCCGGCCATGAGACGCTTCGTCTCGGCCTCGAAATCCGTCTGCGTGTAAAGGATGATGTCGTCGGCGCCAGCATCCTTTGCGAGTTTCGCTTTCTCGTCCGTCGAAACTGTCGCGATCACCCGCGCCCCGATGTTGTGTGCCATTTGCACGAGCAGCAAACCTACACCGCCCGCGGCCGCGTGTACCAACGCGGTCTCACCCTTTTTCAGGGGATACGTGTCGTGCGACAGGTAATGCGCGGTCATGCCTTGCAGCATGGTGGCTGCGGCCTGCTGATCGCTGACGCCGGCGGGAATCGGCACGAGGCGATCCGCCGCGACCACCGCGTACTCGGCATAGGATCCTAGGGTCATCGTCCAGGCGACACGATCGCCGTTCTTCAGCGACGTCACGTCTTTACCGATGGCAACAACTTCGCCGGCACCTTCCTGGCCCGGAGTGAAAGGCAATGTCGTCTTGTAGCGTCCTTCGCGAAAATATACATCGATGAAGTTGACGCCCGACGCGGCCAGCTTGACGACTGCCTCATTGGCCTTCGGCTCTGGAACCGGCACTTCCGCCAGTTGCAAGGCCTCAGGTCCGCCGACTTGCTCCACTTGTATGGCTTTCATATGGGACCTTGGATTCTACACCGCGCCGGAAGGATTCCGCGCAATCGGGAAATTCCAGCGTTCTCCCAAGGCGCGAATCTCGAGGCGCAAACAAGCGGACAGCTTTTCGCTACTCCTTAAAGTTCCTGGGCTTTCAGATTCCAAGCGCAACGCAGGATGTTCGATGAACGGACACCATCAGCCTGGGTCTCCTCTGCTACACTTCCGACCTTACGGAGAATTTTCTATGGCCGAAAAGGCGCCCCAGACTTTCGCCCATCACTCGCGTTTGGATCCTGCGTTTCATCTCTTTCTGATCCCAGTGTTCGTGCTCGGATTGATAATGGCGTTGATCCATTTCTTCCGTCACATAGGCAGCCGCAACGTCTGGGGAAACGTGCATGCCTTTCTTCTGATCGTATTAGCGTTTGCGCTGCTTATTCTGGCATTCAAGACGCGACTGTACGCTTTGAAAGTGCAGGATCGCGTGATTCGGCTGGAAGAGCGGCTGCGACTGATGCAGATCCTGCCAGAACCGCTGCGGGCGCGCATACCCGAACTCACAGAAGGGCAACTGATCGGATTACGCTTCGCCTCCGATGCCGAACTTCCGCATTTAGTCGAGCGGACGCTCAACGAGAAGCTTTCGCGAACCGAAATCAAGAAGTCGATTCAGAACTGGCGCGCCGATAACTGGCGCGTGTGATTCGCACAAGGTTTGGGAGCTGGAATCCTGGCAGTGAATCGACAGTAATCGATTGACGGTTACGCTGCGGTTTTCACTTTCTCCTTCAGGAACGCCTCGAGCGAATGGTGCAACATCGCTTGCATCCGGTCGTGCACTTCGATCAAGTCCGGAAGCAGGTTGCTGATATCAATTTGCAACAGGTTCTTCTGCATGCAATTGGTGAGGACCCGATACAAGATGCGCGTCTCTTCCAGCAGCATGCGGATCGTATAACCTTGCTCACGGCGTTTCTCTCCGTGCTCGTTAGCCGCTGATTTCGCCTTGGGCTTGGTCTCGGAATTCGGAGCGAACGGCTTTACGATCTCGTTGAAAACTTCTGGCAAGTGGTCGACCCGGTCCTCCCTCGACAATCGGACCTTGCTGATCTCGGGGTGCCTCTCGACTTCCTGATACCAGACGTCGATGATGCCTTCACGGTTCCTGGCAATTACCTGGTTCAGCCGCTCGGTGAGTACCGGGGCAGGTTTGCGCTGACGCATCAGATTCTGGCGAATGAGTTCGGCAATCGCCTTCGGCTCCGCAGGTTTGATCAGGAAATCATCGACCTGCTCGTGGATAGCGCGCAACGCGGCCTGGAACGCCGGATAGCCGGTAAGAATCAGCGTGACCGCCTGCGGTTGAACTCTTCTCATTGCACTGACTACGGTGAAGCCGTCTCCGGCCTCCCCAATGTTCAAGTCTGCAATTAGAACGTCGAAAGTCTCGGAGGTAATGCGCGACAACGCTTCCGCGACAGTAGCGCAGGTCGTCACGTGAAATCCTTCAATGCTGAGAACGGCCGACCACATGTCCCGCAGCATTGGTTCGTCGTCCACAAACAGCACTCGGATTTTGTTAGTCACCAGTTCCGCTCCCGAATTGCGTTTCGATGCAGAATGACAAGGTTCATTTGCCGCATTTCTCGCCAGGGTTCACACCATTCTCATCGGTTGGGAACGTTCAGAATTCCGCACTCTACGTTGCAGTCTTCGCCAGGTGCCGCGCTCGATTGTGCTGCGCCACGCACGATCGAGCACAAAACCATAGTCTTCGCAGTCCTCTGATTGCTCTCGGTAGAACGCCCTAGTTAGTGCATGCCGGATTCTTCGTCGCGGGATTAGGCGTGAACTACGGGCCTTCGCTGTGGGAAATACGAGACCTCAGGTATAAACCTTAGTCCGATCGGGTTCATCCCAATGGCATCATGAAACCTGAAGAACGTGAACGGATGTATGAGTTGTGTGCTCTCATCGAGAAGGAGAAGGATCACACCCGGTTTCTGCAACTCATCAATGAACTCAACGATCTTCTCGAGCGCAAAGAACAGACTCTTAACGAAAAAGAGAAAAGCTAGGGCAAATTGCGGCTAACCCGTCTAAATCGGGGGTGAACCCTGCAGAGGACGCGGGCGAGTCGTACCACAGGCAGAGTCCATTTCCGGGTCTGCTGATGGATTCCCCTGATTCAAGGGATTTTGCAAGGTTGTTAAGTTACGAGTATGCCACTAGTTTCAACATGTTATGGAATTGGTGTTTCAACATACGAGGTACAGGACTTGGCGCGTGAAACTCGATCGGAGGGAGCGGATGACCGCTTGGTCAGTGCTGATCGTCGATGATAGTGCGGCGATTCGCAAGGTCATCTGCGAACTTTTCACGCGGGAAGGCGATTTCGAGGTGTGTGGCGAAGCCGAGAACGGCCAGCAAGCCATCGAGATGGCTCAGCGGATCAGGCCCTCTTTGATCGTTACCGATCTTTCGATGCCGGTGATGAACGGTCTTGATGAGACCCGCATTCTGCGCAAGCTCATGCCAGAGGTCCCGGTCATTCTCTATTCGGCGCACATCGACGCGTATGTCGAAAAGGAAGCATTGTCGGCAGGGGCATCAGCCGTGGTGCCGAAGTCTGAAGTCGTGGCCCTGTTGATCGCGAAATCTCGCGAGCTCGTACAAGGCCGCGCGGCCTAGTTATCTCTTCTGCGTCCAGTCTGGGAAGCCGAGGCGGTCTCGCTTCAGCAATCGTAGTTTCTCGAGGGCTTCTCCGAGCGACTCCCGCTCGGAATGATGATGGCCGTCGTTCGTACCATCCTTCCCAAGTTCCTGAAGGCGGTTGAAGATCGCAATTTCAGCCGCGTGCACCCGTCCCAGCAGCTTCTCAGGATTGGCTTCGCTGACCGCATCTTGCACTTCTACCTGCCACGACGGAAATACGGCAGGTCGGGAGACTCGCACTGTATCGCTCATGGAAAAAATAGGGTGTCCACTAAAAGCGAGCGGAATGACTAGCATTATTTTACCAGTTCCGGCCTGACCAAAAGGTGCAAAATGGCCGAATTTACCCACACACCGCTCTCGAGGCCTGGCTGTCCCGACCCGTTGCACGTCTGGTGACGATCCGCAGGTCGAAACCAACAGACTCCGGACAGAGGGCATCCCAGCTGAGGTCGATCCGAGGCTTGAGGTATGGAGCCGAAGACGGGTGACCCACCCGATGCCTAAAGTAACCTCAATCGAATCGTCTTGGCGATTGACCCTGGTCCGATTGGGCGGTACCATTTTTGGTAGAATTCACGTGAATTTAACAGTTTAGCGGCCAGCCGCGCTGATCAGTGACCATGCGACGTTCTTCTGTCTATTTCCGGACTGCCTTACTGGCATCAGGCATTCTTGCGGTAAGCGCTTGCCAGTCGGCGCATAAGCCAGTCGCGCAAAAGACCCCGGCGCCACCTCCAGCGCTCCAGCAGAAGGGAGCGTCTGCATCAACCAGCGAGGCGTCGGCAGAACAGTCCCCGGCGTCAGCGCAGCCGAGCCAAAAGAATGTCCCTGCCGCTGATCAACCCGCTCCGCCGCCATCGCAACCTGCACCGGACAATATCGGGGAGCTTGTCGCACAAGCCGAGAGTCTGTACCAAGCGGGCTTGGCCGACTATCACGCCGGAAAAACCGACGACGCGAAGCAACACTTTGATCGAGCTTTGAACTCGCTGCTCGAGAGCAACTTCGATATCCGCTCCGACAACCGGCTTCAGCAGGAATTCGATCGCATCGTCCAGGGAGTAAATGAAGTCTACCCGGGTGGCACTTCCGGCGACGCTGAAAGTGCGCAGGATATCCAGCAGAAGTCAGAGCCGGCGCCAATTGACGAGTTGAATCAGATTGCGCCTTCCGCGGATGCCAAGACTCGGGCCAAGGCCGAAGAAGAAATCAAGAACACGCACTCGGACCTGCCGTTGATGATGACGGACGAAGTTGCCGGGTACATCGCATACTTCTCCGGACACGGCCGTGGGGTGTTCGTGCGCGCGCTTTCACGTTCCGGACGATATCGGGAGATGATGCTACCGATCCTTGCCAAGGAAGGAATCCCGCAGGATCTGATTTATCTGGCTCAGGCTGAGTCCGGCTTCCACCCGTTGGCAGTTTCGCGTGTCGGCGCCCGCGGCATCTGGCAGTTCATGGCTTCACGAGGGCGCGGTTATGGTCTGCACCATAGTATGTGGGTGGATGACCGTCAGGATCCCGAAAAATCGACCCGCGCCGCAGCCCGCCATTTGAAGGAACTCTATCAACAGTTCGGGGATTGGTATCTGGCAATGGCCGCATATGACTCCGGCCCAGGGACGGTACAGGCCGCGGTCAAGCGCACGGGTTATGCCGATTTTTGGGAGCTTTATCGCCGCGACGTTCTTCCCAAAGAAACCAAGAATTACGTCCCCATCATTCTGGCCGTCACCATCATGGCGAAGAACCCTTCGCAGTATGGACTCGACGATGTGGTGATGGAGAAACCGGTCCAGTATGACACGGTCACCATCGACTACCCGGTGGATCTACGCCTCGTCGCTGAAACCGTAAACTCGACAGTAAGCGATCTGCAGGATTTAAACCCAAGCTTGCTGCGCATGACTACTCCGAGGGAAGGCAAATTCGATCTGCATCTGCCAACCGGGACCAAAGAGCAATACCAGACGGCGATTGCGAGCATACCTCCGGATATGCGGCTGTGGTGGCGATATCACACGGTGCATCCGGGCGACACTCTGGCTTCATTGGCGCACGAGTATCACACTACTGTTAAGGCGATCTCGGAAAAGAATCATCTGGACAGAGGCGAACTCGAGACAGACGCCAAGCTGGCGATCCCGATCGCTCCTGGGAAGCATTTGACCAGCGACAGCGCCACCTATGCGCGCCGTATCACCCGCTACAAAGTTCGCAAGGGAGACACGATCGAAACCGTCGCGGAAAACTTCGGCGTATCGCCGCAGCAGTTGCGCCGATGGAACGGAATTCGCGGCGATAGCCTCTCTGGACGACGGGTCTTGGCCCTTCACTTGCCAATTTCGCCGAATGCCCGCGAGACAGAAGTCGCCTCTTCCCATAGCAAGACAAAAAAGAGCGCGCCCAAGTCCAAAGACGAAACTGAAACCGCCAGCACAAAAGCTCCGGCGACGAAGTCTTCTGAGATCGAGCACCTGAATACTGAGAAGTCGGAAATCGCAGTGGTTCACCACAGGGTCAAGACCGGAGAAACGCTCTACTCCATCGCCAACGCTTACCGCACCACGGTCGACGCACTCAAACGCGATAACCGCAACATCGCCGTCATCCGGCCGGGGATGATTCTGAACGTTCCCGTCGCGAGATAACCTCCCGAATCTCAAATCACCAGCACAGTGGCGCTGACGAGGCGTTCCTCGGAAGTCTGATTTCTGACCAGAGGGCCTTGGTCGCGCCCGATAGGACGTTTCCCGATCCGGAACTGGTTCCGAAACTCGTGTGCGCGTAGTCACATTCGCCTAGCAGCGCCAGCGCTAGAATTTCTGGTTCTTCTGGGACCCAGTTCTAAGGTTCCGCATTCCAAAAAACTCGAGGAGAAACTCATGAGACTTACTAAATTGATTGTTCTGTTCGTTATTTTCACGTTGGCTCTTGCAATTACCGTTCCGGCATTTGCCGCCGACGGCGCCGCCACGTATAAGGCGAAATGCTCGGCCTGCCATGGTCCCGAGGGCCAAGGTAAAGTGGGACCGGCAGTAAAGGGCACCAGTCTCTCCGCAGACCAGATCACCGATCTGCTCACCAAGGGCGAGGACGCAAAGAAGGCTCCCCATAAGAAAGCCGTTTCGGGCTTAAGTGCCGACGACGCCAAGGCTGTTGCGGAATACGTGAAGACGTTGAAATAGGCGGGATTGGAACAGGCAAATAGGGCAGGATAGAGCGTCCTGCCCTATTCCGCTTAGACCATTCGCCGGCGGACATGACGCGGCTGGCAACACCTTGCAACCATCTTGTTTTTAGCGACTTAAGTCTCTTGCAGAAATCTATCCGTGGCGCCGTTCGCGCGCAACATCCGGGCGGCCAGCCACCGTCATCGCCGCCGTCGTATTCGCGAGCCGGAGCATGTGTTCCTGGATTGCGACCTGTAGTTCCTTCACAGTTCGGCTCCAGTGCGGGCCTTCCTCGTACACAGCGCGCGCGCACAAATCGCGGATTCGGTCCTCAAGACGTCGACCTGGCACTCTCAAGCTCCGTTGGCTAAAGTCTAGTCTCAGATGCCGCATGCCTCGGGGGTGTTGGTTGCTGGTGCCCGAGAAGGAACGAATTTCAGCCCAGGCGATTGCCCTCGACCAAGGCTATAGGTCGTGCAGGCCACAGATAAAAAAGGTTTGAAACTGAATCAGGATTTTCGATGAGGGCGGCCTGTAGATTGTGTTTTGAGTCCTTGCAGTCGTCACCGAATCTCATGCTATAATCCGGCGCCGTTACAGCAAAAGTTTCTGTGGTCTCGTAAACTTTCCCGTGTATGCAGCCAGGGCGGCGTCACCGCACCGGGCCGCCGCTCAATCAGGAGGAGCAATGACGTTCGACGATCTAACGCTCTACGGTCGTGATGAAGAAGAAGAGTTCGGCGATAGCGGCGCGTATAGCGAGTCGCTAGAAGAAGATTTCGAAGAGGAAGAAGAAGAGGAAGAAGAACCGGGAACGGCTGAATCCGAAGCCGAGGAACCCGAACCGGCGTCGCCGCCCGCTCCTCCTGCTCCTCCCAAGCCCGCTGCGCCTGCCGGTGGCGCAACCAAGAAGAAAGCGGCCAAGAAGAAACCGGCCTTCAAAAAGAAAGCCGCCAAGAAACCAGCGAAGAAGAAGACCGCGAAGAAGCCAGCTAAGAAAAAAGCGAAGAAAGCTGCCAAAAAGACGGCAAAGAAAAAGGGCAAGAAGCGTCGTTAAAAGCTTACCTTCTGATTTTTCCTTCCTAACCGCGTCCCGACGGGGGCGCGGTTTCGTTTTGCCGGAATACCGTTGCCACGTCCATAGGTGCCGTGCAAGCAGCGTCACCCGATTCGTACAATGTGAAGTTGCAGGAGGGTTTTCATGCCTGAGCTCCGGCAGAACTTCATGACCAAGGAGTGGGTCGTCATCGCCACGGAACGAGCAAAACGTCCGGACCAAATGGTAGTTCGGCGCGAGCGGAAGGCTGCTGTTTCCTTCTCAGAGAAGTGTCCTTTCTGCCCCGGGCACGAGGGCGAGACTCCGCCTGAGATATTAAGGCTGCATGATGGTGACGGGTGGAAGGCGCGCGTGATCCCGAACAAGTTTGCGGCGCTCTCTCCGGAAGCAAAACCGGAACGCCACATTCGCCGCTCGCTGCGCTCGATGGGAGGTTTTGGCTTTCACGATGTGATCGTCGAAACGCCCGATCACTCGCTGGCGATGGCGAATATGCCGGATTCGCATGTCGCGGACATCCTGCGTATCTACAAAACCCGATACGATCAGCTCAGCCTCGATCCGCGGATCGCGCAGGTGACAATTTTCAAGAATCACGGAACCGATGCGGGAACCAGTCTCGAACATCCGCATTCACAGATGATCGCCACGCCGGTGATCTCCTACCAGATACGACAGCGGTTTCAGGAAGCTTTACGTCATTACGACGATTTCGGCTGCTGCATCTTTTGCCAGATGATTGATGAAGAATTGCAGGATCAGAAACGGATCGTGGTGACCAGCGAGCACTTCGTGGCCATGGAACTGTTCGCGTCTGCGGCGCCCTTCTGCACCCATATTTATCCCCGGCGGCACATGGCCAGCTTCGGAGACATCAGCAGTATTGAGGTTGCCGAACTGGGGCGAGTTCTGCGCACGGTCCTGGCGAAACTGTACGTAGGCCTCGAGAATCCGGATTTCAATTTCACCATTCGTACTGCTCCCGCCGAATGTGTCGGCGTTCGTTATTTCCACTGGTATATAAGCGTAATCCCCCGGCTCACGCGGACCGCCGGCTTCGAGCTTGGCTCCGGGATGTTTATCAACACAGTGATTCCTGAAGAAGCAGCTGAGTTTCTGCGAAATGTCAGGGTGGAGACCGCTGTGGGCGTAAGCTAGAACCGACTGCCGATCGTAGACTTGATCAGAATCCGCAATCGACAAATGGCATTCCGGCAGTAATAACGAGGCTGGGCTAGATCCAGAAGTCGCGATCGCCGTGTACGGCGATGCCCTGGCTCGCACTTGCTGCTTTTCCCACGCTGGGCTCGACCCGGTTGCGTCCGGCGCGCTTCGCCTGGTACATCGCCGCATCCGCGGCATGCAACACCTTCTCTACGTCGCAAGCGGCCGCAGTGGTAGCCACCCCCAAACTCAAGCTGACCTTCACCTCAAAACCCCCCGCCATAATGCTGCAGGATGCCACGTGAGCGCGCACTCGCTCGGCGAGTTCCCAGGCTGCCACCGGACCGCATCCAGGAGCGATGATCAGGAATTCCTCACCGCCGTAGCGTCCCACCGAGTCGTACGGACGCACCATCGCGGCGATGCCACTCGCGATGATCCTCAGTACATCGTCGCCGGCGGCGTGCCCGCGGCTGTCATTAATGGACTTGAAGTGGTCGACATCGACCATGATTACGCCCACGGACTGGCCATCTCGCTCGGCCCGCAGTAATTCGCGTTGCAGCGTCTCCAGAATGACTTTGTGATTCCACAAGCCGGTCAGGCTATCGTGCGAGGCCTCGCGGCGGAGAGCGTCCTTGGTCTGCAGCAGCCGGTTTTGTGTGACCAGCAGGCGCGCGCTGGAGCAGAGAAAAGAAAATCCCACTGCAAGAGCAGCCAAGCCCTCGTGTTCGCGTGCGATCCGCAGCGACATGAACAATACGGCGAGGGGGAAGAGTAAATAAAACAGTTCCACGTAAATCCGCTTTTCCCTGGGTTTTGAGCCCAACGGAAGCTCGGCGGTCTCAGCCTGCTTCCAAGTATGGGCGATGAGCATCGGGATCAGAAGGAGCACGCTCCACAGCGCATCGAACCACTGGCCAGTCTTCAACCCTCGCCCGGGACCGTAGTAATAGAGAGCGTCGATGCAGCCGGAAAGGGCCAGAAAAGCTCCCATCGAACCGAACAGCCTGCGCACATCGCGGGAGCGGGTCACAATCCCACGCAAAACGAATGCCGCAGCGACCAGCCCGTACCCTAGAAAGTAAGGAGCCCATACGCCGTGAGCAAGTTCGCCGGACTCAGATTTCGGAAGGTAGAAGAAGTAAACATAAGCGGTGATGCAGACGAGGATGCCCTGCACAAAGTCGAGGACGATCAGGGTGTCGACCCGGCCGGTTTCGTGCTCCGGATCGAGAGCGAGCGCCATCGCCAGCGGCGCGAACCAGAAACAGAAGATCAGATTGGTGATCCAGGAGATTACAGCCGTATGCAACAGGTCGTTGAAAATGCCAAGACCCTGCGCTGCGATCAAAAAACCGTA